>NZ_LXYF01000014.1:0-115175 GCF_002894065.1 Sphingobium sp. SA916 | reverse complement strand
GGCCACTAATCCCATAGCGCCGGCCCAGTCAGCGAGTGCGCTCAATCCGGCTTCAATGAGGTCGCGCACAGCGCCAAGATCGCCCCTCAGCGCCGCGCGACCTCACAGAAACCTCTGGATTCGGTTAGGGGGATCGGACCAGATTCGCAGAGCGCAGCGCGATGTCCGCGTCGCAAGCGGTCTTAAGTCAGCCTATTTTCCAGCTGCACCATCAGATCCATGCGCTCATGGAAAATGGCGACGATGAGCGCCGGCTCCAGTTCTCGCGGCAAGCAGAAGATAAAATGATGTTCGCAATGCAACATGCGAAGCCCCGGATGGAAATCGCTCATATCCCTGAACCCGGCTTGGCCCGTCGCAAGACGCACGATGCCGCGTTCCAGCTTGATCATGTAGGAGCGCACCTGCGTGTCGCCCCATTGCTTCCTGGTATAACGGACGATGGCCCGCAAATCCTCCGCCGCCGCCAGGGTTAGAACATAGGGGGCGGTCAACCGCGGCTAGCCCTGCCGAGTTCCTCGTCAACGATTCCACCCAAATCCTTGTCGGAAAGGCCGCCCGCCAGCCCTTGCGCGATCCGCTCGCCCAGGAGTGCTTTCAACGCTTGCCAGGGTTCATCATCGCCCGAATCGCCAGGGAAGAGGCGTTCGATCGCATATTGCTTGATCGTTTTGCCCTGCAACGCCGCCAGAGCCTTCAGGCTCTGATGCTGCTGGTCGGTAATATCTATCGTCAGGCGACTCATGGAACCTCGCAATCTCACCACAAACCCACATTAGCATAAATGTGGGTTTGTGGTTTGTTCATCCATCAAGGTTGGTCAGGCGCACCATATAATGCGGTGAAGAGCCCTGGCCGGGGCCGAGATGGGTTCGACAGGCATCGACGATCCGCTCCCAGATGGGCGCAGGCATGTCCGAGTCGCTTCCTTCGCCGCTGAGGCTGGGATCGACCATGACGATCACATCCGACCATTCATCAGGTTCGCCGCCACGGTGCCATGTGAATTTGGGCTGGGGCTTGCCGAGCCAGTCCCTGAACGCCGGGTCGCGGAAATATTCCGGCACATTGATCAGCAGGCTACGCCCTACGTGAGGTCTATCCGCAGGATCAGCTATTTGCAGAGCAGCTGGCAAGCTTGCGCTGTCGATCGGGCGCTCCAGTGCTTCCTTCAGGGCCTCGCCGGTGGACTGAATATCGACCCGATCTGCAAAGATCACACAGCGTCCGCCGCCAAATTCACCCGGACGCGCCCGCGAACAGGTGACAGCCCATTCGAAACAGACCGGCGCCTTGGAGAGCGAGACCTGGCAGCATCGCCGGACAAGCTCGGCGATGGGCCAGGGCTGGAAATCGACCGTCCCGGAAATCATAGGGGTCGAGACGGTCGGCTCCTCAAAGCTGTTCCCGCCGGTCAAGTCAGCCCCCAGGATCGGAAATTTCGCATCGTCGAATATCGCGAGGAGGCCGCTCCATGGGTCGTCGGCGTGCGTCGGCGGGAAGGCAGCCAGAAACTCCTGGCTGAGCGCGAATGGCTCCAGTTCGCAGTTGAGATCTTCGGCTGCGTTGAACGCCTCCTCCAACAATGCCATCTCGGCATTGGTGCAGCAGAAGGTAAAGCAGGCGGAAAAATAGGTGTCAGCCATGGCATCTGCCTTTCTTCAGTTCAGAAATGGGAAGGAGCGGCCGCAGCGCCTATCAGGTAGCGCAGCTTGGCCCATGCGGCATCCTCGCCTGCCCGGACGCCCCGGTTGAGACCGCGGGCGTAGAGGCGGAAGGCGATGGCGGCCATTTCGGGCGACGCCTCGGCGGGGATGAATTCGAGGAAATTCTCCTCGTCATCGCGAAGCTCCAGCATGCCAGTGTGACCCGCGATTCGCGTGAGGGCGACGCGGGCAGAGGAATTGAGTTGCTCAAGCCTTGCATTAAAGCGTTCGACGAGCGGATTGTCGGGAACGGTGATGGTCATGGGATCGCTCCTCATGGGCGTGGGGCCGGCATTTTCAAAAGGGACCAGTCGACTGGCGACATTATCGGGGAACCGAATGGTCGGAGGCGAGCCATGCGGCGGCAGCCGCATCGACCGAGTGAGTCAGGAACAGCCCGAAGCAAAATTGCTGGAAGGTGCTGTCGCTGCGCAATTCGGGCGTTCCGATCCTGGCTGCGAGGTCGATTTCAAACTGCTCGGGCGGCGTGACCTGTTCGGCGGGAACCCAGGTCGCGAGGTCATCGCTCTCAGCCCCGCAGAGATCGCAGGTCGTGCAATCATAGATGCCCGACACCTCCCATTGCTGGCTCTCGACATCCCATCGGACGGCGGCATCCCGAACGATCGAATCCGATCCGCAATGGGAGCAGACCGGTTTCAGCCGGCCAGCGAGCGGCGCCAGGTCGGGATCGTCCGGGCCGGGCGCGATGAATTCGACGGTGAAGCTCAGTTCCGGTATCCGCACATCATGATAGGTGCTGGCCTGCGCGGCGGCATGGACCGCGGCCGAGACATCGCCGCCGTCGGGCACTTCGACCTCCATGGTCTCGCTGGCAAAGCATTCACCAGCGCTGAAATATTGGATGCGCACCATAAAAAGGCGCGTCGAATCGGGCGTGGTCGCCATGGTCGTTCTCCTGAGAAATGGTGAAGAGGCCGGCACGGGCGGCCGACCGGGGCGAGGTCAGCGGGCGCGTTCCATCAGCTTGCGCGCCTTGGATTCGAGGTCGAGGCGGCCATCCTGGTGTGGCCGGCTGCGGGCGATCGCCGTGATGCCCTGCACGAAATCATAGATCGAGGCGGGAGGGTGCCCCTCTTCGGCTAGGACGGTCGCGATGATCTTCCCAGTTTCGGCCTTGGAGAAGCCTTCCTTGCGCAGGAAGCTCTCGCGCTCCTCGTCCTTGCGCGCGACGATTTTGGTGCGAGCGGCCGCGATACCGTCGATAAAGGATCGGGGGGAGCTTTCGGCGAAATGTTCGAGCGCTGGCGCTGCTTCATGGGCGAAGCGGTTGGCGGCGAATTTGGAGTGGCGGATGTTGATTTCCTGGAAATTTTCGACGCCCCAGAGATTGCGATTCTGGCAAACCGCGCGAAGGTAAAAGGTCGCTATTCCCAATGACTTGGAGCCAACTTCCGAGTTCCAGGTGTAAAATCCGCGAAAGTAGAGATCGGGCTCGCCATTGGGCAATCGGCCCGCCTCGATGGGGTGAAGGTCGTCGACGAGAAAGAGGAAGACGTCGCGATCCGACGCATAGAGGGTGGTCGTGTCGCTGGTGATGTCGACATGGGGGTTATAGGTCATCGCGCCCCAATCGAGCACGCCGGGCACTTTCCAGCGCGTGTCGCCAGTGCCGTTGCCTGCAATCTTCATCACCGCCGCGACCAGCTCATGATCCCAGATCCGGCCATAGTCGAGACCCGTGACCGCGCGCAATTCGCTCCGGCCATCGCTCGTCTGGAGCAGCTTTACATGTTCGCCCGAATGCGAGATCAGGCCATGTTGAAGATTGATCCCGGCGAGCGCGGCGGGGAGTTGGCGCAGATAGGCCGCCGGCGCGCCAACGAGACTACAGAGCTGGCCGAAGGACCAGTTGGTCGGCGCGACGGGCGCGTCGTCGCCCGGCATCATCAGCGACAGGCGCTCGGGCTCGTCGCTGCGCGCTTCGACCCGGACATTGCGGCTTTCCACGATACGGGTGGTGGCGCGGTCGGCCCGGGTCCGAACGCTGTCGTAAAGCTTGCCGAGCGAGAGAAAGCGCTCGTCCTGCGGGCGGCTGAACCATTCGGACGAAACGCGGGAGTTGTTCGTTCCGCGCGAAATATCCACGCGATACGGGCGCACACCCGCGCGATCGGTTGCGGTGATAGCAGTCATGGGAACCTCCAGGGTTGTGAGGATGGCGATCGCGCCGGGCCGCTGCCCCCACGTCGCCACCCCTCCCTTCCCCCTTTCCTCCTGACCGTCGTGCGGAGCCGAGATCAATGTTGCTCCGTTTCCACGGCGGGAATGTCGCTGATTTCGATCCTGGTCGGGTCAGCGCCGAGATGAATGATGATCATCCTGCCCTGCGGCACCAGCCAACGCAGATGTTTGGAGACGACCGCGCCGCAACGGGTGATCAGCGCTTCGTCCGCGTCGAGGATCTGCTCGATAGCCAGCTGCCGCGCGTCGAGCAGGAATTGGTCGTGCTGGGTTTCCCAGCTGTCGGCGTCACTATCCAGATGGGCCTCGAAGCAGATGGCCTCCAGCAGGTCGATGAGGTCATCAACATCGATCGCGCAAGCACGGGTCATAAAAATCGCCGCGTCCTCAATCTCGTAATCGAGGCATCTATCATAGGAAATGAACAGATCGGCGGCCAAACGGACGGTCTTCTTCGCATCCTCGGCGGTCGCGATATGCAACAGCGCCCTGATGCTGTCCGCGCGCCCTGATTTGAGATCAGGCCGATCGTCGGTCTCGTCGAACAGATGCTCTTTGCCGTCCTGAACGATCAGGAACTCGCAATCTTCGATTCTCGGCAGGGCGTCATACCAGCCATAGCCCGCAAATCCCGGTTCCGGTTCGACGAGCGGCGTAGGAAAATCGGGATTGGCCTCGAGTGCGCGCGCGAGGCATTGGGCGAAGTTGGGATTGTGACAGGGCGTCAGGAGCGCACCCTCCGCGTCGATCAGCCACGCAGCCGCAGAATGCGTGCATTCAGCGGTCAAAGGGGACCATTTCATGAGCCGGGGCCGCGGTTCCGGCAAGTCGACGCCGCGCTCCCTCGCACATAACCAGTCCTTGTGGGAAAGGCGATGGCCCTCCCGCTTTGCGATGGCCCTGAAGATCGCCGTCATAGCGGCGGCGCGCATTCCCTCCAGCCCTGCATTCTCGATCATTTCCTTTCGGGCCGGTAGAACCAGCTGGAGCTGCGGCGCATCGATGATGTCGATCCCCACCGACCATTGGGCCTCGCGCCCACACTCGATCAGGCTGGGCAGCCGGCAGGGAACGGTGACGCCATGGAAGTTGATCCGAGGGACCTGGTCGGAGAGTGTCCTGCCCCTGAAAACGCCAATGCGGCACCCAAGGGCGACCTCAATATGCTCGGCCTCCGCGAGCCAGTCCGCCCGATCGATAGCCTCGCCATCCAGCGTAACCGGCAAGGGGTAATAGGAGGCGGCCGCGGCGATCGAATAGGACAAAGCCTTCTCCCAGGCGGGGCACAGCTCGAAGCATATTTCGGTCCCCGAAGCGATGTCACATGTCTCAATGGCGATAGGGGTGCTGGATTCCCAATCATCGGGGCCGATCACCATCTTCCAGCCGGTGGCATGGCGCGGCGACCAAGATCGGATCTCGACATATCGCCCCGCCAGGCTGAACATGCCCATGCCGGCCGGGTCTTCCCGACGAGCCACATCATCGTCCCAGCCCGATTGCCCCAGCGTGATGAGATCGGCTGGATCGTCTATCCCGGTGCCGTCATCGGCAACACACAGGAGTGATCGACCGCCGTCCGTCTTGGTACTGATTGAGATGTGGCCGGCCGCCCCGCGCCGCCCGTTCTGGAAAAGCTCATTGAGAACGTCCAGCAGTGTCCCATTGAAAAGCCTTGTGATTTTTGTGATCGCCCCCTGCGAAACAGAGGTGGAAACGGTGGTCGAAAGGGTCATGAGAGGTCTCCCGAGGTGACAGCGACCAATGGCCGCGCCAATCCCCCTTCCCCCTCCTCTTCATGTCACCCGATCACGATCCCGGCCGGAGCAATCCGACAGACGCCTGCGCCGTCAGATCACATCAACCCTTGTGGGCGGGAGGCGTGGGATCGATGGTCAGCGGACCCACGATCATGTGGGCGAAGGCATAGTGCGCTTCGATGGCGTCGATCGTCCCAAGTCGCCGGATGTCCTCTATCGAAAAGAGGATTTCGTCATCATCGGTCGCCAGAAAATGTCTGGGGTCGCTCGTACCGTCGTAAACGACCCGTTCCGGTCCGAAGCTGTTGCGGCAGCTGCCGGACCAGCGGGCGAAGGGCAGGCTGTGGGCCTGGCAGAATGTTTCGAGGGCTTCGAACATGCCCCAGGCAATTTCATGTCCACAAAGGAAGAGCGCCTCGCCGCCGACGATGTCCTCATCGACAAACGGACCGCTGTCCCAGTCGCGGCATGCGCCGTCATGCCTGATGGCAGCGCATAACGCGCCGATGAGATCGGATGGAAGGACGCCGCCGATCGACATCGTGACGCTGGCTCGGTCAGCCATGGCAAAGCTCCTGCTTCAAAGGGGGGAAGACGAGCGCCCGACGGGCGCGGGATCAGCGCACAAACATCAGGCGGCGGCTGCCCCGATCAGGAACCGCAGCTTCGCCCAGGCGGCGTCTTCGCCAGCCCGGACGCCGAAGGTCACACCCCGCCCGTAGAGAGAATAGGCCAAGGCCACCATCTCGGAAGAAACCGTGAGGGGCAGTTCGGTGATGAAGCGCCCCTCGTCGTCGATCAGGGCGAGTATTTGTGGGCATCTTCCCGCGCTCGCCACCATCGCGTTCTCAAGCGCAAAGAGGGCGACATGCGCCGTGCATCCTCGTTCAGCGAGGTCGCGGTTGAACTGGGCGATGGCGGTTTCATCGATCAGGCGGTCGGTCATGGGGCATCTTTCGAAAAGGCGCCGATGATCCGTTCACCGGCGTCTTCCCTGCTCCCCCTCCCTCCCGCTTGGATCAGGCGGCTCTCGACGCCGGAGCGGTCAGACTGTTCCATTGCGTCCCCGTTCGCACGACCTGGTCGACTATGGTCGATGCCCGATCGGCGGGTATGAACATCCGCGTCTTGTACTGGATGACCTCGGTGAAGCAGCCGATCGACTTCAGCCAGTCCCGCCGCGCGGCAGGAAAATCGCGCAGTTCCAGGCGGCGGCTGCCGTTCACATGCACCCAGATGAGGCGAGTCGCATCAATTCCGGGCACAGCCACCCCCTCGCTGTTGCGCGCGCCGGCGATCAACTCGGCGGGCGAGAGGGTGATCGCCATGTCGACGCCGAAGGATCGGGTGACTTTTTCGACACCGTTGGGCGAGATGATGCGGCCGAGGACCGAGTTGCCCTGGGCGTCCGTGACCCGCCAGACGCGCAGATCATCGTCAGGCAGCCGGTTCCAGACGGGAAGCAGCAGGCCGGTCGCCATATTGATGGTTTCAACGTCGATCCTGGCGCGCGCCTCTTCCACCTCGGCATTCCAGAGCGTTTCGAATTCGTGGCCGTCGATCGGCGCCCAATGGCTTTCCTTGAGGGCAATATCCCGGATGCGCTCGCGACCCGTTGGCCGGACCAGCTCCCACATGGTGATGGCATTACCCTCCCCATCCATGATGCTCCAGCTCGGCCGTTGCAGCGCGACCCGGCCCGAGCGTCCATTGCGGAGCCAGGAAGCAAGCGCATTGCCATGCTCGCGCATCAACTGGGCATAGCCAGTTGCGCGCCGCCGATAATGCAGCTCCAGACGGCTGAGCCGCGTCTCCGCGCCGGTCACAGGATCGCGGCACAGCAGCTGTTCATCAAGGAGGACGGTCCGTTCGGTCTGGATTGTTTCCACGCCCACATCGAGCGTGCCGGCGTCCCGCGCTGCGTCGATCCGCGCCTGGATGAGCGCCATATATTCCTCGAAGATCGCATTTTGCGTTTCGATGCGCAGCGCCAGGAGCCGGTTCAGCCAGCGCTGGATCGGGGGAAGATCGTCCACCAGTCCGCCGCTGTGCTTGTCGATCAGCTTGAGGCCCGTCATGTCGACGAAGGCTTTGAAGGACGTGCTGGTGAGCTTGCCCCGGTACAGCAGGTGATACCATTGGTTGAGCGCATCGCGGGCATAGTCGCTTTCCAGATTGTCCGAGGGATCGAATAAATTTTGTCCGCCAGTCTGCCGTTGCCCGCGGGTCAGAGCACCCAGGCTATCCAGGCGCCGCGCGATTGTGCTGATAAACCGCCGTTCCCCTCGGCAATCGGTGGTGACTGGCCGGAAGACGGGGGCGCTCGCCTGGTTGGTGCGGTTGGACCGGCCCAGGCCCTGGATGGCGTTGGAGGCCCGCCAGCCAGGTTCGAGAAGGAAATGGATGCGGCGGCGGTTGGCCGATTTGGAGTTGCGGTCCGCATGGTAGCTGCGGCCCGTGCCCCCGGCGTCGGAGAAGACTAGGATCGGCTTGGCGCCCGACATGAACGATTCGGCCTCGACGAGATTGCTTCGACCGCCCCGACGCTCGACGCGCTGGCGTCCGGTCGCATCATGAACCAACCGCCGCGTTCGCCCGGTCACCTCGGCTATCCGGTCCGTCCCAAAATGACGGATGAGTTCGTCCAGCGCCAGGCCGATGGGCGGGAGCGAACAAAGCTGCTCGATCATCTCGTCGCGAAGCGCCAGCGCCTGTTGACAGAAAACCGGATTGCCAAGCTCGTCGATCATCAGTTCGGAGCGCTCGGCGTCGTCGCTGCCCTTGATGATCTTCATCATGCGAACCGGGAAGGCCGTCTTGAGGTAATCGATCATCGCGGCAGTGGGCGAAAGTTCGATATCCAAGTTCGCTCGCTCGTCCGCCGACAGGCTGGCAAGGCGGCGGTCCAGCATCGCCTCGGCCGTTGTCACCAGTTGCACGATGGCGTGATGCCCGGCTTCCACTTCCTGGGTGATCGCCGCGATCAGGCTGGGCACCTTCATAGCAATCAATAATTGCGCAAAGAATCGCTGCTTTGCGCTCTCGAACCGGGACAGGGCGGCGCCCTTGGCCTGGGCGTTCAGCGCCTTGTCCTCCATGCGATCGACGATGTTGGTGAGGGCCAATACCTCGTCGAGACTGGCATGGATCACCTGCCAACCGTCGGCATATGCGTTGTAGATCTCGATCTGCTCGGGGGTCAGGGGATGTTCGAGCGGATCATATTCGACGCCGCTGAAGGTCAGCGCGCGCGCCGTGTAGAGGCCCAGAGCCTTAAGATCGCGCGCGACGATCTCCATGGCGGCGATCCCCCCCTTCTCGATGCCGCCCATGAAGGCGGCGCGATCATCGAACGAAGTGCCCGGTCCCCATAGACCGAGGCGGATAGCGTAGCAGAGATTGGCAGGGTCGGTGGCGCCGGTCGCCGAGACATAGAGGATGCGGGCGCGCGGGCGAAGATTCTGGAGCCGGACACCGGCAAGCCCCTGTTCCGATCCTTTCTGGGTGCCGAACTGGGTTTCCGTGCCCGCGGCATTGGCCATTTCATGGGCTTCATCGAAACAGATGACCCCTTCGAAATCTTCCTCCAGCCACGCGAGCAGCTGGTGGAGGCGTGATGCCTCGTCGTGACGCTGGGACCGGAGCGTCGCATAGGTGAGGAAGATGATGCCGCTTTCCATCGCGATCGAGGCGCCGAACGGGAAGGCGTCGAGTGGCTGGATATCGATGGGCAAGCCGCCGAGCGCCGCCCAGTCGCGCCGCGCGTCCTCGATCAGCGCGGCGCTCTTGGATATCCAGACGGCCTTGCGCCGACCGCGCGACCATTGGTCGAGGATGCAGCCGGCGACCTGCTGGCCCTTGCCGACGCCGGTGCCATCGCCGATGAAGAAACCCATGCGATAGGCAACGCCATGGGCGTCGGGTGTCAGCAGCGTGCCCGGTCCATTTGGGGCATGCCGTCCGGCAAGATCGCGTTCGAACGCCTGGCCCGCATAGATGATCGTTTCGAGCTGGGCGTCCGACAGAGCCGCCACCGCGCAGCGCGGGAGCATGGGGACATAGGTTGGACTTGGCGGGATGATCGACGACATCGCGATGGACTCGACGAGCTGGTCTGGATGCGGCTTTGCTTGCGGGATTTCCATCCGGGAAAGCCGCCAGGGCACATAGATGCCGATCTGATCGCCGGCGGGCAGCGGCGTTTCCCGTACGCTGTAGGCGAGCGGCTCGACCGTTCCATCGACCGCAACGACCGGCAAGGGCTTTGGCCGCGGCATTGGCGGGCGCGCGCTCGATGCGAAGAGGGATCGGACAGCCGACTTCACGGCGGGAACCGCGATCTTGGGCTTCACCTGACCAGCCGATGGCTCGGGCGGTACATTATCGGTCAGCCGGGGCGGAAGCGCGAGGATATGTGGAAGCAGATCATCGAGGCTGTTCACTGTCAGCCGGTCGGCGGTGCCGTTCCATCCCTTGTCATAGATCAGAAGACGAACGGCGATGCTGGTGCCATGTTTCGCGAAAGGACGCCCCTGTATCGTGATTTCGATCCGGGGGGGCACCAGGGCTGCGACCGCCTCATAACCGCTCTGCCCACTGCCATCATGGGCGAAGGCAGGCGACATGATCGCGACGCAGCGGCCGCCGGGCGCGAGACGGGTCAGGGCCGAGCGCAAATGGCGTGCGCCGGCATGACGGTCCCTGCCCCGGCCTTCGCTGCGCGCAAACGGGGGATTGATGAGGACAACGCTCGGTCGTTCGCCCGGCGGGAGGAGATCGTCGATGAACTCGGCATCGTGGCGGGTGACATCACGGTTCAGCGCCCGGGCGAGCAAGCCCGCCCGGACCGGATCGCGTTCGTTGAGCAGAAGCTCGGCACCAGCCAACTTTGCGAAAACGGCGAGCAAGCCCGTGCCCGCCGATGGCTCCAGCACGATATCGGCCGGCGTGATCGCGGCAGCGAGGCCGGCGAGATATGCGAGCGGAGCTGGGGTGGAGAATTGCTGCATGTCGATCTGCTGTTCGGACCGGAAGGTCTGGGTCGGCAGGCGGCCCAGCAATCCGTTCAATCTCGCGACGGCTTTGGCCGGGTGCTGCGGATCGGTCAGATCGATGGCGCCGTCCAGCAACGCGACGACCTGCGCGGTTTCAAGGGCATCAAAAGCCTCGCGGAGCGACCAGGCACCGCTGGCGTCACTCGCCCCGAAATGCACTTCCATGAGACGGGAAAGCCGCTGGCGGCTGATGGACTGTCCTGACGCGATTAGGTCAGTGAGCGCCTTTACGACGGCGGCGAGGCTCCAGACCTTCTGGTCGAGCGGATCGGAACCGGCCTCAAGGGCCGCGAAAAACGAACGGGTCATAGGGGAACTCCAGGAAGAGCGCAGCGATCAGCGCCGACGCACACCATCCACCCCCCTTCCTCCTCCAGGACGGGGCCACGGCGTGCGGCAAGGGACCGGCGCTGCGCGATGGCAGCCCCGGCCCGGTAGGTGATCAGGCGGCCTCGGAAAGCCCGTCGGCTTCGTCAGTTCCGCCCTGGTCGATGCTGTCGCTGTCCGACAGATCGTCACCGCCGTCGATGGTGTGGGGCGCTTCACCATCCTGGTCGAACCGCATCGCCTCGGGCACCCAGGCGAGCGCCCTCTCCTTCACGGCGGCTTCGACGATAATCTGCCCGCCGAACAGCTTTTCCGCCGAGAGCGAAAGATCATGCTTCTTCGATGCACCGTAGCGGTTGCGAAGCTCGACGCCGCCGACTTCCTCGAAGTGACCGAGGATCGTGGTCTTGCTCACCCGGTCGAAATAGCGCCGGGCCGTCGGGCGCCACCAGTCCGCGACGTTGATGTTGAGCTTCCGACCGAGATGATCGAGCATCGCGCTGCCCGAACCGCCGGCCGGCACCGCATGCAG
This sequence comes from Sphingobium sp. SA916, assembly GCF_002894065.1. Lineage (NCBI taxonomy): Bacteria > Pseudomonadati > Pseudomonadota > Alphaproteobacteria > Sphingomonadales > Sphingobiaceae > Sphingobium > Sphingobium sp. SA916. The sequence goes on along the minus strand of NZ_LXYF01000014.1, from coordinate 103,591 downwards.
GGTTCGCGCGATCGCCCAGCCAAGCCAGGAGGCACGAGCGTCGTCGCCCAGAGCGCAGAAGGCCTCGTAGCGATCGGTGATATCGGGCGAGTCGGCCCAACTCCGATCGAGGCCCTCCTTCAGCTCTTCCCATTGCTCCGCCGCCGGTGTGTCGCTTTCGAACCCAGGCATCCGGGAGTATGGTGCCGTGGCGCGCAAATCGCTGGGCAGATCATGGCGGAAGCCGAGCGTGGCATCGACCATGAAGAAGGTGCCGAGGTCGAGCGCGAAATGGGGATCGCTGGCGACATGGACGCGAAGCAGTTCGGTCTTCATGATCGCCATCTCGTCCGCGAGGCGCTGGCTGATGGGCGATCGCGAACTGGCTTCCTCGGCGGGCTCTTCGTCCTGCTCCACATCCTCCGACACTTCGCCCTCGAATTCCTCCTCTTCAGGTTCGGGTGCCGGGATGGCGTAGAATTGCTCATGGAGGCGCGGCGTGCCGTCCTGGCCGATCACCAGATAAGCAAGCGAACCGGCCTTCTGATGGTCGGCCAGGACGGGCGGCCGCTCATTGAGCGCATCATATTCCGCTTCGAGCGTCTGGATGACCTGCTGCTCCTCATCCGAATAGCCGTCTTCATCGGCATTCTCGGCGATCGCTTCGAGTTCCTGCTCGATGGCGCGCTGCCGATCTTCCTCTTCCTGGGTCAGCGGGACCGACTCTCCCTCGATCTCATCGAGGGCCATGACGTCCATATAGGGCACGCGTGTCTGGCAAACGACCCGCAGTTCGCCAAAGCCATCGCGGGCCTGTATCTCTTCGGCCGCCGCCTGCATCCGCTCGTCGGCGAGGCGTTCGAGAATCTCGCTGTCGATCCAGTTCTCATTCGCCGCGTCGGAAAAAAGGTCGCTGTCGATGCGGCCGCCGGCGGCGACATAGGCATCTCGGCCGACCAGCAATGCCTTGGGGTCGCTGCCGCGGTAGAAGCCCGAAATCAGGCGCCGGCGAATTTCGCCGCAGTTGGTCGATCCCCAGCCGTCGCCCAGTTCTTCGAACACGGTGGCCTGCCGCACCGGGTCGCTGATGCTGGCATAGGCCTTGGCGACGTCGAGCGTGATTTCGCCATCGGCCAGCGCCTCGAAAATGATATCGGCAAGCCCAGCGAGCCGGAGCCTGCCGAGCACGAAGCGCTCAGTGACCCCGAAGCGCTTGGCGACGTCGGCAGGCGCTTTCTTCTCGATCTCGATGATTGCCTGGAAAGCGCGGCATTCTTCAGCGGGCGTCATGTTCAGCCGCCCGACATTCTCGACAAGGCTGATTTCGACCGCATCATTCTTGTCGGTCAGCACCAGGACGGGCACTGTATGGTCCGGGTCGAACTTGCCCTCGGCGATGAGCGCCTGAACCTGCTTGAGGCGGCGACCACCTGCCGTGATCAGATATTCGCCCTTCTTGCGCGGCACCGGCAGGCCAACCAGATTCTGGATGACGCCTTTGGCGAGAATAAGGGCCTTGAGTTCCTCATCGGCGGCAGGATCGGTCCGCTTGCGCACGTTGGTCGGCGCGACCGTCAGCTTGGAGGCGGGAACGAAGATGATGGGTGGCTTCTGTGTCATGGACATTCTCCGGTGCGCGCCGCGCCCTGACCATCAAGTCGCAAGCCGCGCTCTCCACCGCTCCACCTCCCCTCCTGCCAACAGCAGTTGGTTCCAGTCATTGAAGGGCCGCGGTGGCCACAGCGTCACAAGGTTGCGATTATCGGTTCGATAGACCTCCCGAGCGCGCGCTGCCGCACGCTCTCCCGCCCGATCATTGTCGGCGAGGAGAACGAGGCGAGTGACGGTCGGCGGGATGATGATGTGGGCGAATCGTTCTGCACCCAAGGTTGCCCAGACCGGGATGTCCAGCAGCATTCCGGCCGACAGCGCATTTTCAACGCCTTCCGCGAGTCCGAGAGTAGCCGTCGGCGCGGCGAGTTCCACGGCTCCTCGGCCCAATGTGCCCAGGCTCCGCTTGTTCTTGGGAAAGGGAGCCGGCTGCCCGCTCAGCTGAACGAAGTTTCGCTGAATGCCAAGTAGCTTGCGGTCATAGGTGACCGCCGCGAGCATCGCGGGCAGGAACCGCACGTTCCTTCCGGCTCCAAGCGGTGTGGCGGGATGATAGCGGAGCGCCGGGGACCCGGTCATGATCCGGCGGGAAGCAAGATAACGCTGGGCTGGCGTACCTGAGAGAGGCTGAGCCTCGCACCAGAGCTTCAACGCCAATTCCCGGCGACGTGGTGACGCATCGACATAGGGGACGTCCACCGCGTGACGAGGGATTTGAAGCCTTTCGGAACGGAGCGCCTGCAGAATCTCGCCGACGTTGCAGCCTGCAAAGCATTTGAAGAGAAGGGTCGACGTACCCGTCCTCACCGACAGGCTTGGCGTTTTGTCGGGATGCGCTGGGCACCTGCACATGCCGCGTCCGTTAGACCAGCTCCCGCCTAACCGGTGGACAAGATTTTTGCCGGCGAGATCGAGGTTGATGCTCATGGCCCAGCCTGATCCCGGATCGCCGCAATGTCAGCGATGGCCCCGCGTAGATGCATGCGCGCACGACGCCGCGTCATCCCAAATCGGCAGGCAATCTCGCTGACGGGCATATGTTTGGCCATAGTGAGGGTCCAGTTCACAGGAGAGAATTTCGCGCCAGACGGCGGCCACTCACCCCGTCCCTCTCCCCTCTCCCTGCGAGGGTCAGGTGCCGCACGGTCGTCGCGTCGATCTTCTCGGCACGAAAAAGACCTCGCATGCGCGGCAAAAGATTGCCGAGCGCAACGGGCCCCGTCACCTGCAAGGCAGTAAGACCGAAGATGTTGGAAATGTCCTCGGGTGTCCGTTCTTCCCTGAAGAGACGGTTAAAGACCTGCGACGCCCAAGCCGGCACCGACCGATGCCAGCGCGCGTAGCGCGCTGACCGAAGCTGCGTCACGGATCGAGGCCCAAAGGGACGAGACGGCGCAGCAGGCTCGACGGAGCGGCACGCGGAGCAGAGCCCGGCCCCGCAAGGGGGACGCCCGCGCTTCATGGCCATGGCATTAGGGGATGACCGCCCTGCCCCGTCAAAATCATTCGCCCGGCACGGTGGCCATGGTTATGGAGACGATCATGGACACCGCCAGACCGCAGAATGTTCGAACGACCGACCGCAAGCCCCGGGCGCACGCCCATCCGGCGGCGGCACAGGGCATTTTCATGCCCCTGGCAAAAGCTCGACAGGATGGACACGGCCTATCCTGGAAGAGAGAGGGGCATTCCGGGTGAGATCGATGTTTGCGCGGGCCGGCAGTCTGCTCGGGACGCGCGTGGAGAGCGCCACGCGCCTGTCAGGCGGAGACCTCAGTTCCGTTTCGCGGCTCGTCCTGGCGGACCGCCGGACCATCATCGCCAAGCATGGGCCGCTGGTCGAAGAAGAAGGCGCCATGCTTTCCGCCATTCGGGAAACCCATGCGCCTGTACCCAATATACTGGCGGTGGAAAAAGGCCTGCTGCTTCTGGAGGATCTGCCCGCTACGGGCCAGATCTCGAGATCATGGGGGCATCTCGCCGAAATATTGGATCATCTCCACGCGCCGACAGGCCAGCCCTACGGATGGGACAGGGACTATTCCTTTGGACCTGTCGCCATCACAAATGGCAGAAGCGATAGCTGGGTGGATTTCTGGGCGGACAAGCGCCTGCGCTGTCACCTGCCCCACCTCGAACCCCATCTCGCGCACCGCGTCGCCCGGCTCGCTGATCGCCTGGCTGATCATATTCCAGGTTCCCCCAGCCCGGCCCTCCTGCATGGCGACCTGTGGGGCGGCAATATCCTGATCGAACGGGATCATGTCTCCGGGCTGATCGACCCGGCCTGCACCTATGGCGACCGGGAGGTCGACCTTGCTATGCTGAGCCTGTTCGATCAACCGCCCGCCGCTTTCTACGACGCCTGCGGCCTCACCCATGGCTGGCATGAGCGCCAGCCCGTCTATCGGCTCTGGCCGCTCCTGGTCCATGTACGCCTGTTCGGCGGCGCCTATCATCAGCAGGCCGGTGCGTGCCTTGATGCCCTTGGATTTTAGCGTAGCAGGACCAACTGCCGTCGCCCCGCTCTAAAAACGCGTCGGCGCCGGCACGTCCTCGCCGACATATTCGAAGAGAAGGCGATCGGCGCGACCTTGCCGGTCCACGCCGAAGCAGGATTTTACGGTCTTGCTGCGAAAGGCGGCTGACAGCAGTTCCGCTTCGGTCATGGACAGGCTGCCCATGAGATGAATGATCCCCTTACGGCTCTCATCTCGATCCCGCAGCTTTTCTTCCCGCAGATAATGTTCGAGCCTGCGTCGCTGCTGCCTTTGCCCCCAAAGGTAGCGGCCATAGCCGACCACCGCGACCGCCGCCGTCAGGATCGCCGACCAGTTTGCAACGATGCTGACGCCCTTCTCATAGACCATCCGACAATTGCCCCTTTTTTTTCTCACCGCGGCGTCCGCCGGCGCCAGCGGTCAAAATCAGGCAACCAGGCCCAAAAGCCCCAATGCTTGTATCGCCCCGATGCTGCACCAGCTTTATGAGGGAAAAGCGGCGGAGCGCAATTCCAGCCGCTATTCGTTCACGCTATTTCGCTGCGACCCGATAAAGAAAGATCATGCGGCAGAGGCCATGCGGGCCTAAATGACCTGGGCCATGTGAAAACCGGGAGGAAGAGTGGGAATATCGTTCGACCGCGAGACGCGCATAGCCGGCTATCGGCCCGCGACCTTCAAGAACGGTCTTTCCGGATATCTTCGCACCTATGATCCGGGCAGGCTGATCGATCTCACAAGCCTGTTCCCCTTGCGGCGCGATGGCGCCATCATGTTCGAGGAATGCCTCGATCGCGGCCTTATCGATCCCGACACCCTCAAGGTCACCGATCAGGGGATGGTCATGGTCAGGGCCAAGGTGGTCGCGCGCACCCCCAATGCGAAGGCCAGGGCGGCGCTCGAGCGCTTTCTCGATCGTGTCGACGCGCTCAACCGGGATCCCGAGGCCATGAGCCGGGTCGACGAGGTGTGGCTCTTTGGTAGCCTGATGCGGGAGGAGCCGAACGTCGGCGACATCGATCTTGCCATCGCCCGATCGTCAGATCCCCGATTCAAGGATCTGGATGACAGGGTGAAGCATGCCAGAAAGCTGATCGCCATCTATCCTGAAGCGCCGCAAAGCTGGACCTTCCCGTGGGATCGAATCGACTGGCTTTACCGGCGGGCGATCTTCGGCCCCCGCCGCGAACCCCTGCTTGCAGGGGTTCAGGATGGTTTGACCGATCTGGCCTCCCTGGGCGTTCCTTGCCGCCTGATCTACGATCGCGCGCGCGGCGGGCGGGTCGACGATCCCATCCTTCCCCGCCATCCCAGTTCGCCAGGACGCTCGAACGAGGTGGACCCGCTGCCCGAGATGCCGGATCTCACCCCGGCGACGCTGAGGCCGATGGATGCCCGATGGCTGACGGGTTATGATAATCGGGGTCGGGTATCGCCCTATGACATCTATCGTGGCTGGACCGATGACTGTCACAAGCTCTTTCCCGATTATCCCGAGCATCTGCGGATCGCGACCGACAGCGCGGACCTATCACGCTTTCCGTGGCTGCCGCGGTCCCTGAAGCAAAAGGGTCTGGACGGCAGGTCCGCCGTCGCGATCATGTCCGCTACGGACTATTGGGGCACATGCATAACGCTGCACAGGGCCTTTGCAGGGACCGAGCAAGCGCCAACACTCGAAGCCCGTTTCTCGGATCTCCTTCTCCACCGCAGCCGCAAAAATGTCGACCTCGCCACATTGCCTGAGATGGCGGCGGCGACGGCGTTGATCCTCGCGGTCGATGCCGAGCGATGCCTCCGAAGGCAGATCGAGAGCGGCACGGCACCCCACCTTACGATCCGCATCCTCAATGGCACGCTGCCCGACACCATGAGAAATTACTTCGTGACGGAGCTTGCCTCGCTGCTTGAAACCCGTGCCGTGGCGATCGAGCCGGCGCGAATTCGATCGTCGGTGAGGATCGAGCTGGCCTGACCAGACAACCTTCACTCTCGGTCATAGTCAACAATCCAGCAGTTTAGATGATCGATATCCCGACCTGTGCCTCGAACCTGCTCAGCCCCTCCGCCCCGAAAAAATGGGCGTAGCCAGGCCGGGCCTGGGGAATGCCGCCGACGAACCGCGCGGGTTCGCACCGCCAGCCCTTGCTGTGTTTCTTGATTTCTCCGTGCGGCATCCACGCGATCAGCGTCGGCGCACCGAGGCTTTGCGACGTGAAATAGGGGATGGCCAGGATCATATCTTCGTTGAAAGCAGTGACGCGCCCGATATAGCCGTAGCTGGCCTTGTCGGTCTTCTCGTCGGTCGCATATTTGCCCTTCACCTGGACCGGGCGAATGATCGTCGATGCGCCGGCGGGACGGCTGACGATCATGTCGAACCCCTTGTCGCGGCGCGGGAAATAGACGTCCCAGCCGGCATCGGCCAGCACGCCGGCCACATACATCTCGGCAAAATAATCGCGGGTCTGGGGGGCGCCGAGCGATCCCGCCACGGCCTCTTTCAACGTAACCGCTATGTCCCCTGCATCTTCGGTCACAAATTAATCCCCTTGAAGTCAGTCAATGTGTCGCAATTGTGCGGCTCGATGGCCAGGCAATATCCTGCTAATATTCCGCCATGGCAAAATCTCCCCTGGAGCGCGCGGCCCGCGCGCTTTGTAGCTTTAAGGGCCTACCGGAGAACTCGACGTTCGAAGGCAAGCCCATGTGGCAAAGCTTCCTTCCGGAGGCGCGCACCGTGCTTCACGCGGTCAAGGATCCCGGCGCGGTCGTGTCCGCTGCCGGCGGTGAACAGAATTCGACCGAAGGCGTCAAGATTGGCGCGCAAGTCGCGAGCATGACCTGGGACCGGATGATAGGCGCCATTCTGGAGGGGAAATAGTGGATTTCATGGAGGGAGAAGTCGTCGATGTTATACCGCGCCGGCTCCTGATGCGAATCACGACCATAGCCAATGATCGGGCGCTATGCGCGCGCCTCACCAAGGGAAGCCGGAATGGCATCCGCTCACCGATCTCAAGAAGCATGACCGAAGGCCGATGAGGATCTATTTCATGGGATCGCGCTCTCCCGCATATCTTTTCAGCCCTTGGGCGTGACCCAGACTTCCACGGGCGCGACGAACTTGCCCGGCGCGGGCTTGCCGACATGGACGCGGTCGGCGGTCACGCGCTCGCCGGTTTCCAGGTTGAAGGTCGCCCAGGGCTTGGGCATCCGACCGAAGGTCATCTTCTGGATCGGCTGGCCTGTGGCGGAGTTCATGATGGTTGCGATGATGCTCATGAGCGGCCCGATAGCGGCGCGCCCGCATCGGCGTAAATCCCTCGAATCACCTTCTCCTTCTCGAAAGCACGACTTGGCTTCAGCGGGGCCGACCAAAGCAATGATCGGTCCCTCCCCGAAAACGCAAAAGCGGGAACAGCGTCAACCTTCAGACGGCTGCACTGCCGGCTATCCCATTTGCGGGGCCGATCATCTCGTGGGAAGGATTGCACCACCTTCGAGCCCAAGCCAGCGCGCCATGGTGGCAAGCTCCGCCGTCAGGGCATCTCGGCTGTCGGTGGGCGCGCCAGGTTCGAGGTGAACGGAATGAACGATCAACCTGCCCTGCTGCCGGTCGGCCTTGAGGTCGGCCCGGCCCACAAGCTGGTTCCCCAGCAGGAACGGCAGCACATAATAGCCATGGGTCCGCTTGGCGGCCGGCGTGTAGATGCCTATCCGATAGTGGAAATCGAATAGCCGCTCGGTGCGTGAGCGTTCCCAGATGAGCGGATCGAACGGCGCCAGCAGAGCCTGCGCCGCGATCCGGCGCGGGATGCGCGCATCGCAATGAACAAAAGCGGGCGATCGCCAGCCCTCGACGGCCACCGGTCGCAAAACCCCCTCTTCCACCAGATCGGTGATGGCACCATTCGCCTCTTCGGGTTTCAGACGAAAATAGTCCCGCAGTTCCGCGGCGCTCGCAATCCCGAGCGCCCGTGCGGACAAGGCAATCAGTGCCCGCTGCGCATCGCGCGGCGCCGGTGTCGGCAGGTCAAGGATAGAGGCGGGCAGGACGCGTTCTGGCAGATCATAGACGCGCTCGAAGGCGGCGCGGCGAGTCGCGGTGGTCAGATGCCCGGCCCAGAAGAGCCATTCCAGGGCCTGCTTGGTTTCTCCCCATTCCCACCATCCGGGCCGGCTGCGGCTGGTTTCGAAGTCGGACGCGCCAAGCGGACCTTCGGCGCTTATCCGGTCGAGCACCGCCATGGCGACAGGGCGCCGTTCTCCGGCAAAGGCGCGCAGCCCATTCCAGCCCGCCTCTCCCCGATCGGCTTTCGCCATGCGCCAACGCAACAATGGATGAAGCGCGAGGGGCAGCAAGGAGGCTTCATGCGCCCAATATTCGAACAGGCGGCGACCCCGACGCGGCCCCCAGGCGTCCCGGTCGAGCAGTGCGCGATCATACGCCCCCAGCCGCGAAAAGGCCGGGAGATAATGCGCTCGGGCGACCACATTGACGCTGTCGATCTGATGCAGGCCCAGCCGCTCTATGGTTCGCCGGAGATGGAGCGCACCAGGCATATCGGGTCTCGCCGTACCGAATCCCTGGGCCTGAAGCGCGATTCGTCGTGCTTCGGATTGTGAAATGCGCTCAGCCATGGGCGGTGTTGGTAAATGGAGTATCCGCTGCCCGCCACCATTCATGTCGATGGGATAGAAGGGAAATCGCGAATCACGAACGCAGGGGACGTTGGATTTGAAAACCCAGCCCAAGAGGATCGGCCCCTCCTGTGAAAGGACGACCATATGCGATCGACCCAGCAATTCAGCGTGACGTTACCCAAGGATCTGGCTGCCTGGGTACGCGCCAAGGTTGCGTCAGGGGAATATGCGAACGAAAGCGAGGTCATCCGCGATGGCCTGCGCGAGCTCCAGGCCCGGGACCCTGCCATGGAGAACTGGCTTCGTGATGAGGCGCTGCCATCCTACGACGCCTATAAGGCCGCCCCGAAGCGTGGATTGTCGCTCGATGAGGTGAAGGCAGGGTTCGCAGCCCGTCACAAGCGTGCCGCCAAGCGCGACTGAGGCACGGCATTGCGCATCGTCGTCACGCCGGAAGCGCGTGATCAGCTCGACGCGACTTATGACGATCGCCGACGTTGCCTGACCGGACAGTGCCCTGCGCTTCACGGACAGGATCATCGATCCTTTCCCAATGCTGGCCGGCAATCCACGGATCGGCACCAATCGAGACGATCTTCCGCACGGTCTGCCTCCCCTTGCTCTTCAGCGGTGCGTGACAATCGCCTTCATCGTCGAGCAAGCGGCGATCGTCGTCATCGGTTTCACCTATGGGGGCAGGATTTCGAGACGTTCCTGTGTGAGGATCGCCGCTAAAGACAATCGTGGATGGAAGCGAAAGCAGCCCTTCACTCAATCACACCGAGAGGGACGTTCCCCACTCGACGCGCGACGGACAAATTGGCATCCACACTGGCTCGAATCACAACATGGAAACCTGCATATGACGCTGACGGATATCATTGCCTCGATCGCGACCGACGAAGGTCTCGCCAAGACCGACGTGAAGAAGGTTGTCGACGGCCTGTTCACGCATATTTCTGCCGCAGCCGTCAAAGACGAGGAAGTATCGGTTGCAGGCTTCGGCAAGTTCAAGGTGAAGCATAGCGCCGCGCGCGAGGGTCGCAATCCCTCCACCGGCGAAACCATCAGCATCGCCGCCTCGAAGAAGCTCGGCTTCACGCCGGCCAAGGCGCTGAAGGACAAGCTCAACGGTTGAGCGATCCCGGTCCTTCGCCACCCGGCGAAGGACCGATTCGGCGTGACAGCGTCGGCGGCGCGCCAATGTCTGTCCGGACATCCAATCCCGCAACATCATCATAGGCGCGCGAGTCCCTCTGACGCCGATCGCCGCGAATTTGCGACCATCAGAAGGAACCGCAAGGTTTCACTCTCGCCCCGAACTCACCATGCCGTCACATCCATCCGAGGCTGGTCTGTTATGGCGGGCACTCCTGGCCCGGCGAGATTCCAAGGTGATCCAGCGCGGCGTTCCGCACCGCGACCCATCGGCGACGTTCATCGCGCGCGTCGGCAAGTGCCCGATGGGCAGGCGTACCCGCCGCTTCGCACGATGCGACCCGATCAAGCAGAGCCTCGACTTCCCGGTCGAGCGCGCCATCCGTCCACCTGGCAGAGAATATTGCCTGGGCGACCTCCCGTCGCGCGGCGTCGGTACCGCGTAACCGCAGGCTGTGGCGCGACAGGCCACTCGCGCGAAGGAGCGTGCTTAACCATTTGCCGTCCCAGCTCGGCGCACTGGCGCGCAGGTCATGGCCGGCCAGGTCATTGAGCATGGTTTGCGCGACCATCTCATGATGGCGGCCCTGCGCCATAAGTTCATCGCGGGAAATATGATGAATTGCCTCGGACGCCGGATCCAATCGCCCCATTGCGGCGCGGGTTTGATCAGGCACGCCTCGCTGCGCCCATCCTCGAACACCCACGCCACCTCGATCGGATAGCTTCTCTTCGAAAGCGAAGAGGCTTCGAAATCGACAAACACGATCATATTCGTTCCATCCGCCGCCCCCTTTCGGACATCTATCCACTCTGCATGGGTCATAGATCAAGGCACGATGAAATGTACCGCAGCATTCCAAGCCAGGAAGCGGAAACGGCTTGGTCATGCTATAATTGTTCACGCAGTCGTAAAACGCGCTGGAGGCGAACGATGGATATCGGAACCGAACTTGCGATCCGCGCGGTCATTGCCGGCCTTTATTCCTCCGGCGCCGTCACCGCCGACCAGGTGCGCGCCATCATGACCACCCTCAATGAGGCTGCCGGGGCTGCGCTGGACCGCCGCGAAGCGAACAGTTCAAAGGAACTGACAAAGCTGCGAAAGGGCATTCATCAAGACACCGCGGTGTCACCATCCCCAGGTGATAGCTGAGGGATACGTCGAGGATTGTGACGACATTGCCCCTCGCCACAACTGTATCGCAAACGACGCGCTGCCCGGTCTGCCTTGGCCCGAAGTCAAGCTATCAGGAATTGGGCGGACAAGAATTTGGCAATCCGGCACCTGAATATTTCCCGAAAGCCAATTCGGTGTTCGCAGTCGGCCTCAGACGCATTCGAGACTTTCTTGTTTTGGCTGACCGCAAAAAGGATGGGATCATAATGTTTCGGGGAAATTTGCGGCGGAGCGGCAATCGGGGAACAAGATTGCGTTTACAACATTCACTTGAAGCCGGGTGAATAAAGGCTCGCGCAATAGGTCGAGCATTTACAATCCACATCAAATTGCGCAAAAAGCGCAAACATCATCTCAGATCGGGTTTGCTCACATGGCCGATGAAAATCAGAACGACATCACCGCCCTCACCGTCCAGCTTCTCAGCGCATTTGTTTCGAAGAACACAGTCTCCAGCGAAGGTCTATCCGACCTCATCAAGACCACGCGGGCGGCACTGTCGGAAAGTCCCGAAGTCGCGGTCGAACCCACTGCACCCGAATATGTCCCGGCGGTCTCGATCCGCAAAAGCCTGTCGTCGCGTGAGCATATATTGAGCCTGATCGACGGTAAACCATATAAGACGCTGAAACGCCATCTGGCGACGCACGGGCTCACCGACAAGGAATATCGGGAGCGTTACAGCCTCCCCGCCTCCTATCCCATGGTCGCACCCAGCTATTCCGAAGCGCGGCGCGCAGTTGCGGAAAAGCTTGGGCTGGGCAGGAAACCGGCAACCGGAGCCGAGACGCCCGCCGCGCCCTCCGCAATGCCAGCGCCGTCCAGCCCTTCGGCGCCGAGGTCTGCGGCAGACAAGTCACGGACAAAGAAGCCTGCCGCCAAGTCCGATGCTCCCAAGCCGTCACAGCTTGCAGCGGCAGACACGCCATCTGAGGCGGTGACGAAAGGTATGGCTTCCAAGGTTTCTGTGCCGAAGGCAGCAAGTTCGAAGGCCAAAGCCGCTTCCGCCGGTTCGCGCCAGAAGCTGTCAATCGCCGCGCCGAAAGATGAAAAGGCCTCGTCGGCCAAATCCGATCAGCCGGCTACGGGAGGCGCGACACCCAAAAAGGCAGGCAAAGTTGCTGCAAAGCCCAGGACTTCCGCGGCAGCGCCGAAGGCTGCTCCGAAATCGAAATCGTTCAAAGCCGCACTCGAGGCCGCAGGTTCGCACCTTGGCGGCGGCGACAAAGCCCCGGAATAATCCAGCTTCATGAGGATGCAGGGGGCGCGACAGAGTGGTTCTCGCCCCCTCCCGCATGCGGCGCCGTCGTGGCGTCTTGTGGAAATTAGGATCCAGTCGTGTCCCCTTCGCGCCCAATCGAAAATTCTAACGGGATCGATGTCGCTGAAGTCCGCATCCCTGTGAATGTGGAGACCGTATCGGGCCTTTTGATGAGGCCGCCCGGCGCGAAGGCGCTTTATCTGTTCGCTCATGGCGCCGGCACCAACATGCGTCACGCTACGATGGCGGCCAATGCAGAAGGCCTTGCTTCAAGAGGCATCGCCACCCTCCGCTATCAATTTCTTTATTCGGAGAAGGGGTCGAAGCGGCCGGACGCGCCCAAGCTCGCGCACGCCGCCGTTCGCGCCGCGGCTACCCAGGCTGCCTCGCTGGCCCCGGATCTGCCGCTATTCGCGGGCGGCCGCTCATTCGGAGGGCGCATGACGTCTCAAGCACAGGCTGAAACGCCCATCCCTGGCGTGCTTGGCCTCGCATTTTTGGGATTCCCGCTCCATCCTGCAGGCAAGCCGGGTATCGCGCGGGCCGAACATCTTGCCGACGTTCACGTGCCGATGCTGTTCATTTCTGGTTCTCGCGATGCCTTGGCGGAGATGGAATTGCTAAAACCCGTCGTTGCCAATCTCGGCGCGACCTCGACGTTGCGGATTATCGATCATGCAGTCCATAGCTTCAAGGTCGCCGCAAAGAGTGGACGGACGACGAGCTCCGTCGAATCAGAGGTTCTGGAAGCATTAGCCGGGTGGATTGTCTCGAATTCAAGGAGTCCGATCCGCCCTCGCGGATGACACCAAATCGCGTTCGCAGCTACCCGGACGCTCAGCCCCAGATCCGCGGGGTCCAGCTACGAACGCGCCGCTATTCGCTCTCTTCAAAGCGATCCAAATGGACTATCTACGGTTGGTGGAGAGCGGTCAGCATAGAGGTGAATCATGGATCGATCGGTAATCTTAACGGTGGTTGGAAGTGACCGACCGGGCCTCACTCGCGCGATCGCCGAGGCGGTTTATGCTGCAGGCGGCAACTGGTTGGAGAGCCATCTCTCCCGCCTCGGCGGAAAATATGTCGGATCGGTGTTGGTTGAACTCCCCGAAGAACGGCTCGATGAACTTGAGGCAGCGGTTCGGGGCATCGATGCATTGGGGATCAAGGTCGAGATAATCGCGGCGGCGGAGTCGGAAGATCAAAGCGGTCAGTCGCTGGCGATCGAAATCGTTGGACAGGATCGTCCCGGGATTGTTCGCGAGGTCACCGCAGTGCTCGCGGGGCTCTCCGTCAACATTGAAGACTTCATCAGCAAAATCGAAGGTAGCGCTTGGTCCGGCGCGCCGCTGTTTCGGGCAAGAGTGCAGATGGTGCTTCCCGCTGATCTTTCCACCGACAAAGTGCGCGAAGCACTCGAAGCTATCTCAAGCGAAGTGATGGTTGATTTCGATCGCGAGCCCGCCTCGAGTTGAAGGAAACATCAGGCCTCAAGATAGCCGCGATGTCAGTCCAATCCTCGAGAAGGGGACGCTCATTGCTGCTGTCGACCCATTTTCGTCACTCAACTTTCGCGATCGTCCCTAACAGTGCACATTCCGCCTATTCCCGGATGTGTTTTCTATTACCGCGCGGCAATCAAGCAGCGCGCGTGAGCACCGCAGAACATCGACGGTTGCCTGTTAGCCTGACAGGTTGCACTCTGCACGCCTCATGATCGAATTCCTTGCCCCTCAGCACGACGACCCGGCTTTGCCGAACGCCCACTTGCTGCGCGCCGCTCGACTGACGCTCACATATATGCTGGACGTCGGCCCCATTGGCCTGACACCGAACAAAGCGTTGAAGCGGACCTTCGTCACATGGGCGGCGGAAGCATTCGAATGGCCCTACTACACCGTCGAAGATTTGTACGCTGTCAACAAGGTCCTCAACGAGCCTGACTTCCCGCCCCTGATGCTGCTGCACGACCTGTTGATCAGTGCCAAGCTGGCACGTCACCGAAAGGGTTTCCTGCACATAACAGCAACTGGGAAGGATTTGCTCGAGCATCCTGGCAATCTTTGGATTGCGCTCGCCCACCATCTGCTGTTCGTCCTCGATCACTCCCGATACACCCTCTATGGCGACCAACTGGATGATGACTGGCTATTTTTCCTGGGCGTCTTGAATGTCGAGGCGCATTCAGGCGTCACCGATGACCAGTTCGTGAAGGCGGTATTCGATGCTGATAGCGATAACCATCGGGTCCACGCCGTGGCGTATGCCCATATCCTGCGCCCGCTCTGTTGGTTGGGCCTGCTGGACGAAACACGTTATGGTGAGCCTTACCCGATCCATAAGTTGTTCACGAAAACGAAGCTGTGGTCGACGGTCATCCGCGCCGACACGGACCAATTCCTCATTCCGGCCAGCCGCCACTAGCGATGCACGGGGCAAGCAAGATTATGGCGGCTCGCGAACCGTATTGGTTGCATAGCCGAAATTTATCCTCACTCACGTCCTGAGCGTCGGCCTCCGCGACGGGCCTTGATGGGCACTCTAAGACGGATCGGTCGGCAGAGAACTCAATATGGCGGCGATCTTTCCTTCGGCAGTGGTTGCTTCAGCGATAAGCACGAGTAATGCCTTGGCAGTGTCTTTCAGAAGTCCGTCACCAAGAGGCCGCTCACCATTGACAAATCGGCGAACGGCGCGCTCGTCTATGCCAAGGCGCCGCGAGAAGGCAGCGGTTCCACCAAATATTTGAACGCAATAAGCGAAGTGCTCCCGTCGCTCGTCGATTGAATTTTGCCCGGCCATTGTTTCCCCTTTTTTTTGTTCGCTGTTGGTAGTCCGCCACTACCTTTAGAATGAAGTAAATTCGACCCTAGCCGGGCTCTCAGGCACAGATTTGTCGTTTCCAGGTGCGGCTCGTCTGCTTTTCTATTTTGGACGGTCAGCACTGCCGCTGGTTAGCCATCGCCCACAGGCTTCCCACGAAGAGGACTATACGCTCGGTCAAAGGCGGCAATGGCGTTGCGCACTCCCTTCTGCTCAACCAGAGAAAGCGCGTCCGGTATCTTGGCCCATCTACGCTCACGCTGACGCATCTCGGGCCACACCGGCGCTTCTGTAATGACGGCCATTGGATGTACGGTCACGTTATGTTGCTCGTCCGTGGCAGCGTCGCGTTTCTTCCGGAAATAGTTCGCGATTGGATCTGCCTCGGTTCGACCGATTACCCCACCTTCTTCGAAGGCCTCCTTTGCTGCCGATGAATGCGCACCCATTCCCGGTCGTACATGGCCCTTTGGAAGAACCCAGCGCCTCTTCTTTCGGGACGTCACCAGCAGAATCTCCAATTCTCCATCAGCATCATAGCGATAGGGAATGGCTGCGGATTGAAGGGTCATAGGGCGATCTCGACAGGTTCCGGCGACATATATACGCCGCTTACCTACTTCAGGCCAAATGGATTTACGCCGCCGATCATTGAAGGGATGGATGCATTTCGGCTAGACGTACCCACATTCCTGTCTCCGCTAACAAACGCATCGCTGTTGCTTCTGCCGTCGACCCTAATCAGCCGTTCAGCCGTCAAAATTCGATGCCGAGGTCCGGACCGTCAGCAATTCAAAGCACGGCCCTCAAAGCTGGCTGTGAACAGACTGGCAGCTTCCAGTCAGCGGGCTGCATATCGCCGCCGCTCCTACCTAAGCGCGTGGTGACGGTTGCCGGTCTAGGGCAGATCTAATCCTGGTCGATTCGGACTAACGGAATTCCTCCATTCTGTGTATCAGGCCGCGGATTGAGGAGAAATGAGTGCCCAGCGTCCTATACACCGTCGGCTACGAAGGAGCGGATATCGCTCATTTCCTACAGACATTGAAGGACTGTGGCGTCGAACGCCTGATCGACATTCGCGATGTTCCAGTATCACGCAAGCGCGGCTTTTCAAAAAATGCCTTGGCGAGCGCGCTAGAAGAACAAGGCATCGCCTACAGCCACCTCAAGGCTCTTGGCGACCCCAAGGCCGGTCGGGAGGCCATGCGCCGTAACGATTATTCCGGCTTTCTTGAGATATATACAAGTCATATCGCGAAGCCGGCAGGACAGGCAGCACTGCGCGAGGCAGTCAATCTTGCTGAGGAAAGTGTATCGATCCTGCTCTGTTACGAACGCAGTCCGGCGCAATGCCATCGATCGGTGGTTGCAAGGGAAATGACCCTCTTGGCGGAGTTCGACGTTAAGAACGTGGGTGTGAACCCCTAACACGGCAAAGAAATCGTGAATAAGCTGCCGCCAAGCCGTTAGAAATAAGACATGAACCGTGCTAAAGCCTTGCTTGGGCGTCGGCAGTTTCCGACGTGGAGAGGCTTATGGCAATCACCCGGATCGAGCGCATACTCATTCTGTGCAAGACTTATCCTTCGCCGAGCGGCAAATATGCCGAAACATCTTGCGTAGCAGGCATGACTGAATCGGGCGAGTTCATCAGGCTCTATCCCGTTCCCTTTCGCCTTATCCGTGACGACCTGCAATTCAAGAAATGGCAATGGATCCGGGCCCGCATACAAAAAGCCCAGAAAGATCATCGCCCAGAAAGTCACACGATCTTTGTCGACACCATCGCGCTGGACGGCAATCCGATCAGCACCCAAAATAGCTGGGCAACTCGTCGCAGCGAACTGAACAAGCTCCCGCTTTTTTCAGATTTCGCAGACCTCGAAGGCGCACGTCAAACTAATGGAGGAACTTTGGGACTTCTTCGTCCGGCTCGAATCGACAGGCTCGAGATCACCAAGGCGGATAACGCCGACTGGACTGCAGAAGAGCTACAAAAACTAGTCCAGCATCAAAATCAGGGTGGTCTCTTCGACGATCAGGATCACCGTGATGTCCGTACGCTGCGCAAACTACCTCACAATTTTCACTACCATTACGAATGCTTGGTCGATGGCGAGACACGCACATATCGTCACAAGATTGCCGATTGGGAAGCCGGAGCGCTCTACTGGCGTTGCGTGGACGAACATGGCAGCGACTGGGAGGCCCCCTTTAGGCAGAAACTCGAAACCGAATTGCCTGCGAAGGATCTCCAGTTTCTGATGGGAACGATCCACCGATTTCCCGATCAGTGGCTAATCATCAGCGTAATCTATCCGCCAAAGCTCGCAGCAAACCGCCCTGTCCAGGCCGAGATGATTTTCTGATTGCAAGCCCGTATCCCCTCCTTGAAAAGGTAATCCATGCAAGCTGGCGATCTCCGATTGCCCCTATTCCCACAGATTTGTTCATTCTATAGCGAGGCGCTCCCGCACTTCAGTGACGAATCTCGACGGGTTGAACTGTCCATGCATGAGGTGGATTTCGTGGCGTGCGCGGGTGAAACCAACATAGAAAAGCCTGCGGGCTTCTCGTACTTCGTTCGCGGTCGCATTGTTTCGGGGCAGTCGCCCCTCATCAGCGCCGAACAGGATGACGATGTCGAATTCACGTCCTTTTGCGCTGTGAAGCGTAGAAAGATTGATGCGATCGAGCCCAGTGCCGATGCCGGCAAATTCGCCGAGCGGAAAATCATCGACATCGCCCGTCGGCCCCAGTCGATCGATGAATTCGTCCAAGATGACTAATTCGTCCGCGAGTGACCGAGCCTGCTCAACTCGCGGTCTTATAATATCGCTGCGGAGCGATGCGAGCCAATCGTGTAGGCCGAGAGTTTCATCACGCCGATCCCAAAGAGCGGCAGTAAGGTCGCGCTGAAATTCAACCCTAGCGTCTTCGTAGGTGATTCCTTCATGGAACACCCGGGCGCCGTCACCGATTACGCGGCTCAATCGGGGACGTCCTGATCGCCATCCACCGCAGCACCACATCGCGCATTGCTCAAGCCAGCGCATCAAGCGACTTCCCCGCGGATACAGCGAATTTCCGTCGGTTCGTATGATGGAAATGCCGTTGGCGGTGGCAGCTTGGGCGACCTCATCGCCCAGAAAGGCGGCGGGATACAGTATTGCAATCTCGCCGAGGTTCAAATCCGGCCGACGTTCGCGGATTTCGGGGATCAACTCCTCGATCAGATAGTGCGCGTGCCCGGCATAGCCACCAGTGCACGGGTGGAAGTAGATGGTGCCTTCATGAGCATTATCGGGTGCCTTGTATCCTCGTGTTTCGCCCAAGGCATATTCCGATGCGCTTACGATGCGCGAGCCGCAGCGATAGTTCAGCCCAAGCCGAACGGCTTCGACATCATCGCGTTCGGATAGCCTGCGTAGCAGCTCCGGCGAGGCACCAGTGAACCCATAGATTGATTGATCGACGTCGCCGACAGCAAAGAGACGCATGCCTGCGCTGAAACACAGGCCCATCACCATCCCGTGAAGCGCCAAGCCAAGATCCTGATACTCATCCACAGCAAGGATCGGATACTTGGCAACCAACGCATTACGGAGCCATTTGTTGGCTGCAAGCGCGCGTACTGCCAGCAACGGCATATCGTCGAAATCGATAAGAGCAAGCGCCCTGAGTTCGGCTTCATAGGCTTCGACTAGATCCGAGAGCTGCGGGTCGTCGGTCTTCCATTCAGGTCGGGCGCGATTGAGGAAGCGCCGCCGATGGCGTCCCATGCGTAATTCCCAAGTTTGAGGATTTTCCGGTCCGGCCACTACTTTTGCGTGTGCCGCCGCAAGGGCGGCCCGGGTCTGTTGGCGGGTGGCCACGGAGAATTCGTCAGGCAGACCGAGGCCAGCGACCTTCGCGTATGGCAGCAAAATCTGGGTCAGCGAGAACGAGTGTACCGTTCCGATGAACACGCGTCCGCTTGGCTCTATGCCGAGCCCCTCAAGTCGGGTTTCTAACTCGCGAGCGCACTCGTTGTTGTAGGTGATGCACGCAATCCCGCGAGGATCTTGGACATCCTCGCTTAGCATGCGAGCCAGCTTCACGGTAAGCGTCTTGGTCTTGCCACTACCAGGTCCAGCAAGCAGCACGCAGTGGTGCGTGGATTCATACGCCTCCCACTGCTTGTCGTTAGGCCTCAGATCTTCCGCTGCCCTGAGATAGAGCGCGCGATTATACAAGGCTGATCACATGCTTGATGGCGTCTTGGATATAGTCGGGAACAACCTTGTCTGATACCCTGGTCGCCAACCGCTGAGCGAACCTTCCCTTCCCCATCTGCTCGATCAACTTGATCAGCTTCCTGCCATCGTATGATGAGGGGGCTGCCTCCCATTCGGTGAGCATCGCTTTCCGCTCAGTGCTGAAATTGTGCTCGCGCAGAGTGTCGATCATGGCCTGAGCGTAATCACCATCGAATAGCTCAGTTTCGAGCGTGTCACAATTCACGAATATGCCGAATCGCTGACACTCATCAAGTGATTCCTCGTATGTCGTGAAGTCCTTTATTCCCTGGATCAGTGCATCGGTATCCGTGCCACCGACAGCCTTATCAATAGTTTGCACGAGTTTGAGCGCGCGGTTGTACGCGCGCGGTACGCCGTCGATCAGATCATAGTCAGTAATGACGCAGAACGGAATGCCCAACGTGGTGAGTAGCTTTACGTAAGGCTGGAAGTTAGTTCCCGCGACTGAGCAGACCGACACGCCATGCTCATCTAGCGAGATATTCAGCTCGTTCGCAAAAGTGGGGATCAAGAATCGCTCCGCGTCTCCTTCGACCAGGATTACGCCGCGCGCGAACACCATCTCCGCGCGAGTGACATCGAGGTAGCGCTCAAGGTCCTCGGTATCAGTTTCGGAAAAGTCCGTGGCGGCGGTTGAGTAGCCCTTGGTCCCTTCGTTAGAAACCGAACGAAGCAGGAGCAGCGAACCCAGCGGCGCGACGCTGGCAATATGCGGCGAGTGGGTCGTCAAAATGACCGAGAGCGGCTTTGCCTCGCTGCTTTCCTCGTCACCCACGATGGTTTCGAACAAGTGCTTGTAGACCAGTCGCTGCAAGTGAGGATGGAGATGCGCCTCCGGCTCTTCGATCGCAAGCAGCGAATGATCGCGCTTGTTGCTCTCGATTAGCCGCTGGAGGTCGAGCAGCTTCAGTGTGAGAAAAATGAGGTTCGCCGAGCCCAGGCTGGCATCGGCGATGCCACGTCGGCCCTCGTCGATCAGCAGGCGAATCTGGCGGTTGATCCGCAGTGCGTCGGTGGCGGAAAATCCCAACGAGGGGTGGACGTCCTGCTTGGAGCCCGCCATCGTCGAAAACAGCTCAGCGATGCTGGCTTCGAGCGTCTTCACTTCGTTCAAGTCAACGGCAGCCTTGCTTGCTTCGGCAATCTTATCCCCAATCGCCTCGAGCTTCGCCTTGTCGATGCCAACGAACGCATCTTCAACAAGTGGTCTCAAAGGAGATTTTCGCCATGCTGACAGATCGCTTTCTACGTCGCGAAGCGCCGGTAGCAAGTCCATGGTAACACGGCGCCGCAAATCATGTGAGAAACGCTTGGCTTCGTCCTCTCCGCCGAAGCACACGAACTCGAAATCGTTGTCACTGGCGGGGAAGCCTTGCACCCCCGACCGCGCGCGGAGCTGGTAGGTTAACCTGACGGTATTGGGGTCGTCGTCGAGTCGAAAATCGGTAAGCACCGCGAGTACATCTAGATCGTCCTCGAAGCCCTTAATCTCGACCGACACGGTGATCGTGATCTCGGGATCTATCGCCTCTAAACCATCCCAGAAATCCGAAAGCCCCAGCTGCCGGCTGCTGTCAGGAAGTGAAGCGTCGAAAATCAGACGCAGTCCGAACAACAGATTGCTCTTTCCAACCCTATTTTCACCAACAATGACGACGTTGCCATTCAACGCGACATCCAGATCGCGAAAGTTCCGGAAATTTTCGATCTTGATGCGTGATAGGTACATATGGCTCGCCCCTTTCCCTCGGTCGCCGTCTATACAGCGAATGATTGACGTGCCACCATCAATCGCACCTATCGGAAGTCAACCGCGCTGCCAGCTCACTCGAGGGAAGTCGAAGGCGTCAATCTGCCCACGCTACCGTCAGCCGACCAGGGACCACGCTGGTTGCGTGGCGGGATCATGCCTGGCCGCTGGACGAAGACGATGTCCCTGATACGGGCGTCTCGCTGCATAAGCGCCGAGCGCAGCGTATCGTAGCGTTCGGCATGCGGCACGTTGCTGTCGTCGTAGATGTAGACGATCATCCGGTCCCAGTTCCGGAGGTCGGTAAAATAGAGGCCTAGATCGCCGGCGACTTCTTCCTCGATGCGGGAGAAGTCGCCAGCACTCCGCGCGATCTTCACCTCGACGATCGTCTTGAGCCCGCGGATTCCGAAATCGAACCGGGGCTGCTTCTGTCCGAAACCAGGTAGATATTGCTCATCAACGAGATTCTCACCGAAACGTGGCTCAAGCACGGCCCAGAGAAATGCCTGAACATGAGCCTCCGAATCGATCAGCCAGCGCGCTGGCCCGATCCCGCTGCGATTGGGCTTCACATCCCATACCCACCGCCTGAAGGCGGATTGTGTGGCCTCCAGCATCGCCACCAAGCTGCTATAATCGGGCACCAACTCGACGGACATCCGCCGGACGAGCAAATCGAGCGTTGCCAGCCAGATTGCTCCGCGCTCGAGTTCGCCCTGTGCCGGGTTCACCGAGGAGAGCAGGGCCGCCATCAATTCCTGGCGCCGCTCCGCCGCAAACGGAGTAACTGTTGCAAAGGCATTCGGCCAATATTGGCGCAGGACCAAGTCGGTCGCCAGCGCATCGACCGATCCTTGCGGATCGGCACGCAATCGCCCCGCACCGTCGAGGAGGTCGGCGGCCAGCTGCCGCGCCCGGTTCGACCAGGCATCAGGCTCGGTATTCTCGTTTGCGATGCCGAGCAGCCATTTGGACCGCTCGGCGCCGAGGCCATCGGTATCGCCCGCCGCAGCGATCCCGGTTGCGATGCCGAGCAGGGCGAGGTCATCGGTCCCAAGCTCGCCGCGTCCGCCTTTCGATCGTCCGCGAAGGCGATCGACCGCGCGCGCAAACGCAGAAGCGTCAAATTCCGAACCGCCCGCTAGATATCCAACGCGGGCAAGCGCTGGAATGCCGCCATAATCGAGGTCGCCGGAAGGCAAGGCACTGGCGAACAGACCTCCTCGATCCCGTAAGATCGCCTGTGCGAAACCGAGAGAGGTTTCCGAAGCCAGGGGCAGCGAGCCGGCAACCACGGCTTCGAGTGCCATGAGCTTCGCCTCGAGGATTCCGGATGCGTTCAGAGGAACCACATCCTGCTCCGCAGCGCGCCGGCGGTCAGCACGCTGCTGTTCCAGCCGGGCACAGAGCGGAGATTCCCGAGGGCGTTGGCGATGAGACGTGAATAGGCGATCGATACGGGCTCGATCGACGGGAAATAGCTTCGCCATGACAGATAGGAGAAGCTGTAGACCTGCCGTGCCAGATAGGTGAGGTCGCTGAAATCGGACTCGGGATGGAGCGTCAGCCTGAGCGGACGCGGCAATCCCTGTTCGGCCGTCTTGACCTCCTTCGTGCCCGTCAGCTGTAAGAGAGCCGAGCGCTCATCGAGCTGCAGGCAGATGCCGCGCATCGGAACCCCGATACCTTTCAGGAGCCGCCGCCTGTCGGCGTAATAGGTCACGCCTTCCTGGGACGGATCGAACAGCGCGAAATCATGAAAGCGCGAAATGTCGAGAAAGGCGAACTCGACCTCGTGCTCACCCTTCAGCAAGTCCTGGACGAGCTGCTTGATCGCGTCGATTTCGACATGTTTGAGCGGCTTATAAACGTGGAAGATAAGGCGAACGCGATCGCGCGGCTGCCAGTTATTGTCCTTGCGCACCGTATCGATGGTCGTCTTGAGGCTGGCGAGCAGGGCATCGGCGTAGTTCTCGAACTCGACCTCACGCGTCTGGCCCCAGACGAGATAGCGGCCATCGCCCTGGAAGACGGTGGTGATGCCGACGAACCGTGACTTCGGCCCAAAACGGCCCTCACTGACTTCAGTATAGCCGAGGCCCACGACCAGCTCATGCGTTGCCGGCATGCGGGTCGAGATCACGAATGGAGAGCCGCCCAGCTTCGCATAGGATGCAAGCGCCAGATTGTTCGCCATATAGGCGAGATTGGACTGCTGCATATCGGCGGTTTCAGCCTGGACGCTCTGCACCGGAACACCGACCGCCATGAACGCTGCCTTGGCGGCGAAATAGGGATTGCGGTCGTTGCGCAGTTGTTTGAAGTCGGCCCGGATCTGGACCAGCGCGAGATCGGGCGTTTCGGGCAGACGCGTCAGCAAGCGCTGAATGGCCTCGCGATAGGCCTCGGGCGTTGGTTCGGCGACCTCCTCGAATTCGAACTGGACTCTCGACAATCGAAGCTTGCCGATCAGCCCGCCGCGAAAGGGATTTTCCGGAATCTTGCTACGTCCCCGCACGGCGTCCTGCCATGCATCCTCGGCGATGCCGTCTCTTAGCGTGCGGGCGAGCTGATCGATCCGGCCCCGGAAGCGGGACTCACAGATGATCGCAATGACCGGCTCGTTGCGCTCGTGCTGCATATATTTGAACGGGCCGTGCTGCTTCACGCCCACGTCTGGGTGGGCGCCCGTCTCGCGGCCTTGCGCGCCAAACAGAAAGCCGGGTCGGTCGGTCGAGATGAGCGGTGGAAACAGGGTATTTCCGCGCTGCACGAGCGCACCGACCTCAACTGCCATTCCCGCGATGCGAAGCGTCTCGAGATGACCGGCGACGCCGCCATGAACCTCACGGATCTTCGCGAGCTTGTCGTTGGCGGTCGAGAAGGGCGCGCGCCGCTTGCGCAAGCCTTCCAGGATTTTCGGTGCATCGCGTGGATAGAAATGACGGATCAACGCTTCCAAATTCTCCTGCCGAGGTTCCAGCGTGACATGATCGGGGTCGACAAATTCCTCGCCGGCAAAGTCATTCAGCTGAAGCTTGCCGCCATTGACACCGATGACCCTGCCGAGCGTCTCCAGCCGTGCCAGCACATTGTCCTGGCCGCTATCTGCGCGCGCACAGACATAACAGCCGATCGGATCGAACCGGTCGCGGATCAGCTCACCGACCGGCATCTCGAGCTCGTTGGAGGTGCTGACATCGAGCATCAACGCGAGAAAAGGCTCGGCGCCCTGATGCGGCGCTCCGAGCACGCGAAGATCGAAACTGTGGCGAACCAGAACGTCGAGGCCGTTCGTTTCCGCGAGACCCTGGGCACGTACTGCCGCCGAAAGCAGTGAGGCCTTGCGGTTACCCCAGCATTGAAGCGGGCGGGCACGCCTCAGGATCGTCCGGCGCGGAGCCAGCCAATTGAGCAACGCGTGATTGACCGCCTTTCCGAGGAGCGCGAGATGATCCTGGGTGTTGATCCTGACGGGCGCTCCGAAAGGCCTAGCTCCTTGCCCCATCGGGATGTCATAGATTGCGGAGTTCCGGGCATCATAACGGAAGGCATGTGTCGATTGGTGTGCCTCGCGGAGGGCCCGATATTGCTCCTCATCCTTGTATGCCGTCCGCCCAGCCTCGAACTCCTCGTTTGAGAAGCGGATAGGCGCCAGATTGAGACCCAGTCGGTTGGTATAGCCGAACTGCTTGATGGGCGGCTGGGCGGGAGCTGTGCGGCTCCCAGCATCTTCGCGCATGCGCGTCTCGATTTCGGCTCTCACACTTTCAAGATATCACGCGTTCCCGATATGTCCATGTTATCTTGAGCCGTGATTGTTGAACGTTTGCCGTCGACATCGCGCACCAGATAGGCCCAAAGCGAATCGCCGGTCCATTCCGGATGTCTGCGGTCCTCAGATCATCACCCGGAACCTGACAGTCGCGAAAGTCCCCGCTCCTGCCTAAATGCCGCCTGTCAGTGATGCTCCTTCCTGTGTGCCAGACTGCGAAATGTGATCGACCAGCGCACGGCCTCCATCTCGGCGATCCTGTGCTCCCAGAGGTGCCGCGCCTCACCTGCCATATGGTAAATCCCGCGCGGTACCAGTGGCGCAGAGGCTCGCTGGAACTGGCTGCCCAGCCGCCGGCGAAATCGCATTGTCGCCGGTTCACCCAGCGATATTCCAACCACATGCTCGAACACCGGTCGATCCCGGTGCCAGCCGATGCCGGCGCCGGGATCATAGCGGATGACCAAGGCCTGCACGAGATCCGCAGGCTCAATGCCAGCGAAACGGGCGGCGCGGGCCTTCACAGACTGAAGCCAGTTCGGAATCGGCTCCGTGGGCGCGAAAGCTCCTGTCTGAAAATCATAACTCCATCCAAAGCTGCGCGTCAGCCGCTTGCCGGTCCACTGCTGAAATCGAAAAGGGCTGAGATCCACAGCGTCGATCTGCGCTATCAGCGCCCGTTCCTCCTCGGGCGTGATGAAGTTTTCCGCCTGGTGCAGTCCAGGTAGCAGGGGTTGGCCAAACAGGTCGGCTTGCCCATTGGCAGGATGGCGCAGCATGGTCATGTTACGCGCAACCGCTCAGAGGGCCAGGCTGATCTGCACCGGCTTGGTCAGAATTTCCTCGATGGAAAAAATATGCGCTGGCGGCGTCACCAGCAGATCAGCCTCCGGCATCTTGTAATCCAGCCACTGCATCACCTGCCGCCGGTGGATGATCGCGCCGTGCCGCTCCTGATAGCGCATCACCTCAGGGTTCGCGTCCACGGTGATGATCCTATAGCTGACCGGCCAGTCGCCCATGGCTGGCTCCCAGATGGCGGCGAGATAGAAGAAATTGCCGTCCTCCATCGTCACGCGGAATTTCTTCTCGCCATTGCGGATGTGAAATTCCGAGGCCGGCACCAGGCAGCGATTGCGGGGAAAATCCCGCCCTTCCGAGCGGATGAATTCATAGCGAACCCCGTCGCTGAAGCGTGGGTTGGAACCCCATGCCGCCTCGATCATCTCAAGCTCTTGCATGTCATCCGGGTTGCGCCGGATGATGGCACGGCGACTTCCGAGCGCCTCGGAGTCGAAGGGAGTTGCTTTCGAGTCCATGGATTGGAACATACAGGGAACGAACAGCGGTAGCAAGCCGCCGCCATCAATCAGGAGGCCTGATGTGCAACGACTATCGGCTTGAGGTGGATATCGCCTCGATCGTCGAGGACTTTGAGGATCTCAAGATCAAGATGCCCGAGGGCACCCCGAATGTGCCGGCGCGGGCTGATATCAAAATGACCGACATGGCGCCGATCGTGCGGAGCATCGAAGGAGAGCGCGGCGCGGGCGAACTCGTCAACCGGCGCTGGAGCTGGCCAGGACATAATGGCAAGCCTGTTTATAATTTCCGAAGCGAAGGCCGCGCGTTCACCTCACAGCGCTGCCTCATCCTGGCCGACGGCTTCTACGAGTTTACCGATCCCGCCGATCCCAGCCAGAAGCGACTCGACAAATGGCTCTTCACCATGGCCGACCATAAATGGTTCTGCATCGCCGGCATCTGGCGGG
This sequence comes from Sphingobium sp. SA916, assembly GCF_002894065.1. Classification (NCBI taxonomy): domain Bacteria; kingdom Pseudomonadati; phylum Pseudomonadota; class Alphaproteobacteria; order Sphingomonadales; family Sphingobiaceae; genus Sphingobium; species Sphingobium sp. SA916. The sequence goes on along the minus strand of NZ_LXYF01000014.1, from coordinate 76,827 downwards.
AAAGCCCGCTGGGCGAAGCCTTCACGATGCTGACCATGGATGCAGGGCCGGACGTCGCCCCTTACCATCACCGCCAGGTCATTCCGCTCGCGCGGGACCAGTGGGCTGACTGGCTCGATCCCAATGTCGCGGCCAAGGAAGTTCTGCGTTGGTTGCCTGCGGGGAGTTTACCCGTCACCCAGGTCTACGGCGCCCCGCCGGCGCAGGGAGCGCTCCTCTGATGACCACTGATGCCACCATCGCTCGATTCGTCGATGCTCAGACAAACAGCTACGCGACGGCGCTGTCCGAGATCCGCGCCGGCGCGAAGCGATCCCATTGGATGTGGTTTATCTTTCCCCAGCTGCGAGGGCTCGGGCTTAGTCCCACCGCCCATTATTACGGCATCGCCTCGCTTGAGGAGGCGCGGGCCTATCTCAACCACCCGATCCTCGGGCCACGCTATCGCGAATGCGTCGAGGCATTGCAGCAGCTTGGCACCAGCGACCCTGTTGCTGTCTTCCGTACCGTCGACGCCATGAAGCTGCGCTCGTCGCTCACCCTATTCGAGGCAGCGGCCCCCTCCCCTTTGTTTGCCGCAGCGTTGGATCGCTGGTTTTCCGGCGAGCGCGATCCCGCGACTCGGCAGATACTCGAAGGTTGAACCATGTTGGGACTTAAGCGGCGCAAAAATCGAGATTCATCGCCCTTGACGAAACCGCGCATCGAACGGAACATATAGGGAACATTTGAGTCGTTATGTTCCCATGTCCACGCTGTCCCCTTCTCCCGATCGGCTGCGCGCCGATCAGCTTGCCGCGCTTCGCGCCGGGCTGGCCCATGCCCGCGCTGCCAGCGGTCCGGCACTTCCCTTTGACGTTCCCGCGCTGGACGATCGGCTTGCCGATCATGGATTGAACGGTGCCGGACTGCATGAGTTTGCGGCTGCGTCCGCAACGCTGAGCGACGATGCCGCTGCCACCCTGTTCGCCGCCGGCGTGGCCGCGCGCTTCGCCGCGCAGCCTGGCCTCACCGTCTTCTGGGCGCTGACCAGCTTCGATCTTTATGCCCCTGGCCTCCAGCAGGTCGGGCTTGGGCCCGACAAGGTCTTCTATGCCCAGGGCCAGAAGGACAGCGTGGTGCTGGCCATGGCCGAGGACGCGCTGCGCGACGGATCGCTGGCCTGCGTCATCGCCGAGGTGAAGGCGGCGGACCAGACCGCAACTCGTCGCCTCCAGCTCGCCGCATCCGACAGCCAGACACCGATGCTGCTCTATCGCAGGCACCGCGTTCGCGACCGATGTCCCTTGACCGGGCTTTCGTCTGCCATGACCCGTTGGCGGATCGGCTGCGTGCCGTCGGCCCGCCTCCCCCACCCCGGGGTCGGCCGCCCGCGGTGGTCGGTCGAGCTTGTCCGCCAGCGTAACGGCAACCCCTTCTCCCTCGAACTGGATGCGTGCGATGATACGGGTCGCCTCGATCTACCTGCCGCAGCTCGCAATCGAGCGGCTCCGGCGGACAGAGCGACCAGCCAGGCCGCTTGAGCCGACGGGGCTGCCGGCCGCCCCGCGCTTTGCGTCCCCTGTCGACGATGATCCCGGCGCCTGTTCCGTGCCGCGCGGCGGCGGCTGGCGCCCCGGTGCCCGCTGGGCGCGCGATGGCGCGCTTGGGAGCCGACCGAGCCAGGCCGAGATCGATGCGCTCCCTGCCCATCAGCGCCCCACCCTGCGCGAAATGGGGCGACGCAGCGAGTCCGCCGAGCATCCCTTCAAGGCCATGCCGGCCGATGAAGGGGGAAAGAGCGTGGGAAGCACGCCCACACTCACATGGTCGACGTTCTGGGGACAGCCCACGATCCTGATCGAACGCGCGGGGCAGCGCGATGTGGTGACGGCTGCCTGCCCTATCGCGCTTGAACTTGGCCTGCGCCCCGGCATGGCAGCCGCCCATGCCCGCGCGCTGGTAACCGACCTGGAGGTACGCGATGCCGATCCTCAAGCCGACCAGGCCTGGCTCGATCGGCTGGCTCTTCACGCCGTGGGATACTGGACGCCCACCGCCTGCGTTTCCGGCACGGATGGGCTCTGGCTCGATCTCACCGGCACGACCCATTTGTTCGGCGGCGAAGCCCGCTTCTGCCGCCGTCTGCTTCGTTTCCTGGAGCGCCTGGGCTTTACCGCGAGCATCGCCATTGCCGGGACGCCGGGCGCTGCCCATGCGCTCGCGCGTTACAGCGGGCAGGCCATCACCTTGTTGCCTCGCGGCGAAGAAACCCAGGCGATTGCCGATCTGCCGCTGGCCGCTCTGCGCCTCGATCCAGAAGCGCTTGCGTCGGCCGCCCGCTTCGGCCTCGATCGCATCGCCGATCTCGATCCTATGCCACGCGGTCCACTGGCAAAGCGCCTCGGCCTCGCCACCGTCCGGCGGCTAGACCAGGCGCGCGGTATGGTGGCGGAACCGATCGTGCCGGTCGTGCCGTTCGAGGCGCCGCGCGTGGAGCGACGATTGCTCGAACCCATCGGCACTGCCGAAGCCATCACCCAGGTGATCGGCGATCTGATCGATGATTTGGTGACGCTGCTACAGGAACGCGGTGTGGGCTTGCGATCGGCGCATCTCAGCTGCCTGATTGTCGACGGCTCGGAGCAGCGGGTGGCGATCGGTACCGCGCGCGCTACCCGCGATCCCAGACATCTCAAACGGATGCTCGTCATGCGGGTCGAGAAGATCGATCCGGGTCTCGGCATCGAGGCGATGACGCTCACGACGCCGCGAGTCGAGGCGTTGAGGGCGCAGACGCTGGAAGCCGGGCTTGGGTCCAGCCGTCGGCCGCCCGATATCGCGCCGCTGGTCGATCAGCTGGCTGGCCGGATCGAGCCCGATGCCCCGTTCCGTCTGTCCTCCCGCGAGAGCGACGTGCCCGAACGCGCGGTCAGCCGGACGGAGCCGCTCGCTAGGCCGGTTGGCTGGCCGGGCTGGAAGCGGCCCGTGCGCATGCTCAAAAAGCCTGAGCTTCTCTCCCACGTCGTGGCGCTGCTTCCCGATCATCCGCCTCGCCGGTTCACCTGGCGACGGACGGATTATCGCGTGGTTGCGGGCGATGGCCCCGAACGCATCCATGGCGAGTGGTGGCGCAATGCCCGCGAAATGTGGGCAGTCCGAGACTATTTCCGGGTCGAGGCGGCGGGCGGCGAGCGCTTCTGGATTTTCCGCCGGGGCGATGGCGTCGATGCGCCGACCGGGGATCTAAGCTGGTACATGCATGGGCTGTTCGGCTGATGACCCGCTATGTCGAGCTTCAGGTAACGAGCCATTTCTCGTTTCTGCGCGGCGCATCCTCGCCCGAACAGCTTTTCTCCGCCGCGGCGCTGCTCGGGCACGAGGCGCTGGGGCTTGCCGATTGGGGGAGCGTCGCGGGCGTGGTGCGCGGGTGGGACGCGCAAAAGACGACCGGCGTCCGAATGATTGCGGGCGCGCGGGTCGATCTGACCGATGGCCGCGCTTTGTTGCTCTATCCGACCGACCGTCCAGCCTGGTCGCGGCTGACCCGACTTCTCTCGGTCGGCAAGGCGCGCGGCGGCAAGGGCCGCTGTTTGCTCAACTGGAGCGACGTCGCCCATCATGCCGAGGGCCTTATCGCCATCCTAGTGCCGGACATGGCGTGCAATGCGACCCTCTCCAGCCTCTGCGAACTGCGCGATGTCTTTGGAGCTCGCGCCTATATGGCGCTGTCGCTCCGCCGCAGGCCAGACGATGCGGCACGCCTACATGGACTTGACTCGATGGCGCGGGCAGCGGGCGTTCGCAGCATCGCGACCGGCGATATTCTCTATCATACGCCCGAGGCCCGCCCACTTCAGGATGTCATGACCGCCATTCGCGAACGGACCACGATCGATGGCCTGGGCTTCAAGCGCGAGCGCTATATGGACCGTAACCTCAAAAGCCCGGAGGAGATGGAGCGGCGGTTCGCCGCCTTTCCCGACGCGATTGAGGCCAGCGCGGATATCGCCGCTCAGTGCCGGTTCGATCTGGGCGAGATCCAGTATCAATATTCCTATGAGCAGGTGATGGAGGGACGCACGGCGCAGCAGGCGCTCGCGGCGCTCACGGAAGCGGCTGCGGCCCGGATGTTCCCCGCCGGTCTCCCGCAGGCTTACTCCGAACAAATCGATCATGAGCTAAATTTGATCGACCAGCTCGGTTACGCTCCCTATTTCCTGACGGTCAATTCGATCGTAGCTGAAAGCCGGCGGCGCGGCATTCTCTGCCAGGGTCGCGGGTCGGCCGCGAACAGCTGCGTCTGCTATATGCTCGGCATCACCTCGATCGATCCGATCCAGCATGAGTTGCTCTTCGAGCGGTTCGTGTCGGGCGAGCGCAAGGAACCGCCCGATATCGACGTCGATTTCGAACATGAGCGGCGCGAGGAAATCATCCAGTGGATCTATGAAACCTATGGCCGCACCCGATCGGCGCTGACCGCCGTGGTGACCCGCTATCGCACCCGTGGCGCGGTTGCTGAAGTGGGCAAAGCTCTGGGGCTGCCGGGCGATTTGACCAAGATGCTGACCGGTCTGGTCTGGGGCTGGTCGATGGACGGGATCACCGACGAACAGATCGAAAGCCTCAATCTCAACACCGACGATCATCGGCTCAAACTGACACTGGAACTGTCGCGCCAGCTGATCGGCTCGCCACGCCACCTCTCCCAGCATCCCGGCGGCTTCGTGCTGACGCAGGACCGGCTTGACGATCTGGTCCCAATCGAGCCGGCGCGGATGGAAGACCGGCAGATCATCGAATGGGATAAAGATGATATCGACGCGCTGAAGTTCATGAAGGTCGATGTGCTTGGCCTCGGCATGCTGGGCTGCATGAACCGCGCCTTTAACCTGCTCGACGAGCATAAGGGGATCAGGGTCGGCATGGCCGACCTCCAGGATGATGACTCCGACGTCTATGCGATGATCCAGCGCGCCGACACGCTCGGCGTTTTCCAGATCGAGAGCCGGGCGCAGATGTCGATGCTTCCCCGGATCAAGCCCAACAAATTCTACGATCTGGTGATCGAGGTGGCGATCGTCCGGCCCGGCCCCATCCAGGGCGACATGGTGCACCCCTATCTCAGGCGGCGGGAGGGCAAGGAAAAGCCGGAATATCCCAAGCCTGAACTCAGGGCCGTGCTGGAGAAGACACTGGGCGTGCCGCTGTTCCAGGAGCAGGCGATGAAGGTCGCGATCGTCGGGGCCGGGTTCACGCCCGCCGAGGCCGACCAGCTGCGCCGCGCCATGGCGACGTTCAAGCTGACGGGCGGGGTAAGCCATTTCTACGACAAACTTGTGAACGGCATGATTGCGCGCGGCTACCCTAAGGATTTCGCCGAGCGCACCTTCAAGCAGATCGAGGGGTTCGGCAGCTATGGCTTCCCCGAGAGCCATGCCGCCAGCTTCGCCAAGATAGCCTATGCATCTTGCTGGATGAAGCATCATCATCCCGATGTGTTCTGTGCGGCTTTGCTCAATGCCCAGCCCATGGGCTTTTATGCCCCTGCGCAAATCGTGCGCGATGCCCGCAACCACGGCGTCGAGGTTCGACCGGTCTCGATCAATCACAGTCATTGGGACTGTACGGTCGAACCGGCGCGTGGAAGGTACAAAGCCGTGCGGCTGGGATTTCGGCAGGTACGCGGCCTTGCCAATCTCCACGGCGCGGCGATTGTTGGCGCACGCGGACCAGCGCCTTTCGAGAGTGTCGAAGAAGTTTGGCGCCGGGCCGGTGTGCCCCGTGCCGCGATCGAGCGGCTGGCGGAAGCCGATGCTTTTGCCTGCATTGCGCAGGATCGGCGGCAGGGACTGTGGAAAGTGAAGGGTCTAGGCGACGCACCCCTGCCCCTCTTCGCGGCGGCCGATGCGCGTGAAGGCAAATTCTCGGCAGAAGGTCAGGAGGCGTCGGTGGCGCTTCGGCCGATGACCGAAGGGCGTGAGGTGGTCGAGGACTACCGCTCGCTCCAACTATCGCTGCGGAACCACCCGCTCAGTTTTCTGCGCCCGCAGCTCAACGACATGCAGATCGTGCGCTGCGCCGATCTTCGATCGATCCGCGACGGCCGCAATGTCGAAGTCGCGGGCGTCATCCTAGTGCGCCAACGCCCGGGTTCGGCCAAAGGCGTGCTGTTCGTGACCATCGAGGACGAGACCGGCGTAGCGAACGGCATCCTCTGGCCCGATCGGTTCGAAATCTACCGGCGACAGGTCATGTCCGCCTCCATGATCGCGATGCGCGGCCGCCTGCAGAAGGAAGGCGAGATCATCCATATCATCTGCGACCGGATCACAGACCATGATGAAATGCTGCGGTCGATCGGGCGCATGGACTTTGCGGTCACGCCGGGACGCGGTGATGGGGCAAGCCACGGCGGTGGCCCGGACCCGCGCGACCCGGCCTTCCCGCATGGTCGAACCCTGGCCTTGCCGCCCTACGGCACCGCCAAGGCGCGCGAGGACGAAATCATGCCGATTCGAAGCCATGATTTCCATTGAGAACGACTGAACGCTGGTTTGTAGCGCGGCAATGCTCAGGTCGGCTTCCGCCGAGAAGCACCCGATGCAGCATCCGTCTCCTCGCGAGCGGTCCCCGGGAGAGCAGCCCTGCTCGCCTCTTCCTATTCCAACAGGCGCAGGGTTTCCCATGCGCGCGAGATCTTGTGCGCCTGGTCACCCTCAACGGGGCAGAGAATGACTGTCAGCGTTCTCGGCCCATTCTCGATGAGCCGCGCAAGTGCGTCCCGTTCGCCAGGCGTCAGACGATCGATCCCGGAAATCGCAACCAGCCGGGGCTTGTCCTGGGTGAACGCGATATGCTGCTCGGGCTTGAACACCTGATCGAGATGGACCCCGATTAATTGAAGACCCAGCTCGTCCGCTACCTGACGCAATTCCGCGATCGCATCGCGACCCGGTGCAATCAGGCTGATGAGCGCCTTGGGCTTTTCGACCGGCGCGTTCCACAAATTGATCAGTCGCCCGCGTAGGTCTTTTGGCAAGGCAACGTCGGACATCAGATCCTCAGATAGTGAGAGCGGATGGCCCATTGCCGTCTCCAGCTTTGGGCGTCAATTGCCTGCGCCGCAGCGCCGACATTTGCAGGATCGCCCTGCGGCACCGTCTGACGAGAGCACCGCTAATCACCTCCAATATGGATGAGGATAGGAATGCGGTCCCATTTTTAGGGCAGGATTTTACAAGAGGCGGCCACGACAGTGGTCATAATCAGCACCAGAGATGGAGCGACTGATGAAGCCTCCTGGAAAGGATTTTCGGATATTATTTCTCATTTGTCGTTGAGCCAGCTGGAGGAAAAACAATTGTCGAAGACATATTCACTTGGCTTCCAATGAATCGGCAAACCCTTCTTTGCGGCCCGCCGACGAAATTGGGAATATTTGCCGGCGACCGCAGAAAAAGGCGCGCGGATACGGTCAACTGGATAAGCGACGACGCTATCAAGATGGGCGCATTACCATGAAGCACGAAACAAATTGGTCGACGACCCCGCTGGACCGGACCGCCATGACGAACCTCGCATCCAAGGCGCAGCAACTCAAGATCAGACAGTTCGGAAAGGACCTGGTCTCCGCCCCGGGGTTCGAGATGCTGCTCGACCTCTATATGCAGGCAGACCCACTTCCCCGCTCCTTGACAGCCCTTACCGCTGCTTCGAGCGCCTCGGAACGCAATGCGCTTCGGATCATCCACCGCATGGTGAAGCAAGGACTGCTGCTGCGTTACCGGGATCCATCGGACGGACGCCGAAAGATCGTCGAACTGTCGCCCGGAGCGATCATCGCGCTCGACAGCTACTTCGACCACCTCGTGACCTTCGTCAGACCGGCCCACGTCAAACCGGCCCAGTCCCTGAACCCCGACCAAATTCACGACCAGCTCAACGGTTAACCTCCCTCAAGAAGGCGACTTGCAAGCCTTGAAAAATTGTAGCAACCTTATGCAGCAGCGCGGAAATATGGCTGGGACCCGTTGCAGGATTATCCTACCAGGCATGACAGGTGCCCATCCATGAGGGTTGGGCACACGCATTGGACAGAACCCTGCCGCCATCTGGTGGCCCTGTCATGTTGTCGAAAATTCATTGCCGATCGTTTGCCTGCTTCCCGGATGGCCGGGCGCGTTGACCGATGTTTCGGCATCGGCATCGGGATCGGGCGGAGGCGGCTTCGAGTGTCGAAGCACGCCTCGATACAACAACCTTTGATCGCATCTATCGTGTGGAAGCGCCACGCTTGCGCCAATTTCTCAAGCGCAGGATTTGGGCGGAGGAAGATCGCAATGATCTCGTACAGGAGGCATTTCTGCGGCTCGTCGCGTCGCGATCCGGCGCGGCGCGAAGCAATCCGGGCGCCTATCTCCAGGGCATCGTGCGCCATCTTCTCGCGGACCGGGTTCGCGCCTGGGCGAAAATCCAGCGATGCCAGCCCATGCAGATCGGAGACGCGATGGAACCGCTAGCGCCCGACGTCGCCGCAGAGATCAGCGATCTGAAACAACGCTATCGCGAGGCCATTGAAGGTCTTCCGCCCAAGACCAAGGAAGTGTATTTGCTCCACCGCGCTGAAGAGATTGGCTATCGGCAGATCGCCGAGCAGCTTGGCATCAGTATACGGACTGTGGAGTGGCATGTGGCCCAAGCAATTGTGCGCATCAGCAGGTCCATCGGGCCCGATGTCTGACCCCGGCATGACATCGGGCCCCGCGCGCAGGGACCAGCTTCTGGAAGAAGCGAGCTTGTGGTTCGCGAGGATGCGCGGCCCCGACGCCGAAAGCTATCGCCCCGAATTCGAGAGGTGGCTCTCGCTGGGCGCGGCGCATCTGGGCGCCTATAATCGCGCTGGAGAAATCTTCGCGGTCGGGCGGTTCCTCGCGCATGAAAGGGCAGCCAACAGGGATAAGCCAGCGGACGTCCCGGACATGGTGCCTGCCGCCTGGCGCGTCTGGGCGATGGCAGCGGCGCTCGTTCTCGCTCTGGGCGTGACAGGCTGGGTTGCCTTCAACCAGGCTCCCGTCCACAAGGCCCCATCGTCTGCGCCCTCCCGAGTAGCCGCTATCGATGCCCAGTCCTTCTCCACGGTCGGCGCCGCCGCGCGCCGCGTGAAGCTCGCGGACGGATCGATGGTCGCTCTCGAACCGGACACGATCTTACGCACGAAATTCGATGGCGACCGGCGCGAGCTGCGACTTGAGCGCGGGAGCGCCCGTTTCGATGTGGCACATGAGCGGCGCCCCTTCACCGTGATCGCCGGCGGTGGACGGGTGACGGCGCGCGGCACGATCTTCGATGTCAGCCTGGCTTCGCCCGGCCGCGTCGTCGTCCGCCTGCTGCGCGGCGCCATCGATGTCGAACGCCCGGATCAGCAACCGCGATCGGACACGCCGTCCACTCCGGCTGTCACGCGATTGGCTGTCGGAGACGAACTGAGCTTTGCGGTTCCGGTCCAACAAGGTCTCTCAGCGCAGCTGGCAAACAATGATGCGGGATCCGGTCAACCTGACTTCTCGCTGATCCGCGAGTTTGATGGCGCACCGCTGTCGGCCATCGTCACAGAAACGAACCGCGATTCCCTGACCGCCATTCGTCTGGCCGACCCCTCGATTGGCGACATCAAGGTTTCCGGCCGCTTCCGCGTCGACAGCCCGGAACAGGTGGCCGGTCGCCTGGCGTCCCTCTTCGACCTCGAGGCCAAGCACGAGACCCCGAACATGATTGTCCTTCGCCGCAAATAGCGCCTCTGTAATATTTTTTTGGAAAGCCACCCCGTAGATTGCAATTTTGTTGCGATGCTCTCCGTGAAGTCCCGCCAAAAGGGCGGGAATTGAGCGGGGGACGGTGATGGTGATCATGCGGAATAAGCTTAGGTTTCAGCTGCTTCTTGCGGCAGCGGCAGTGCAAGTGACCCATGTGCCGAGCGGCTATGCGCAGGCGGCCAACAGCCAGGAATATAACCTCCCCGCGGATGACCTTGGAAGCGCGCTGCGGGCCGTCAGCCGCCTTTCGGGGCGCGAGATCATCATCGATACAGATGCGGTCGCAGGCAAGCGCTCGCCACGGCTCCAGGGCCGCTTCAACGCAGACGATGCCGTTAAAGCCCTGCTTCGCGGCTCGGGTCTTTTCGCCGAATATCAAAAGGACGTGATCCTGATCCGGGGGCGATCCGAACCGTCGGGTGTGGCCGAAGGCCATCCGGCGGATGTAGTGCAACTCTTCGTTACCGGTTCCCGCATCCGCGGCACGGAGCCTGTTTCACAGGTCATTTCCGCTACGAGGGACGATATCACACGTCGTGGCCGATCTGACCTTGGCTCCTATGCGCGCGACCTACCGCAAAACTACAGCGGCGGACAAAACCCCGGTGTGGTCGGTGCAGGCGCTCAGGGCCGCAACGAGAATCTGAACTCCTCCTCGACCCTCAATCTGCGAGGACTGGGGGCCGATGCAACTTTAACGCTCGTGAACGGTCATCGCGTCGCCTACGATGGCGCAACCCAAGGCGTCGATATATCGGCTATTCCGCTCGCAGCTGTCGACCGGATCGAGATCGTCGCAGACGGAGCGTCAGCCCTCTATGGGTCCGATGCCGTGGCCGGCGTCGCCAACATTCTGCTGAGACGCGACTTTGACGGGCTGTGGACCTCCGCGCGCATCGGAACGACGACACGGGGCGGCGGGACCGAGCAGCAATATAGCGCCGTCACCGGTACAAAATGGTCGACAGGCGGCATCCTCGCGACCGGGGACTATCGGCATTCGACGGGCATCAGGGCAGAGCAGCGCTCGTTCGCCGACACCGTGGACGGCTCAGCAACTCTTATCCCCCGACAGCGACAGATCAGCGCTATCATTTCCGGGCACCAGGAATTGAGCGACTCGGTAACATTCGAGTTTGATGGGCAATATAATAATCGGCGATCGACGCTCTTCCTGCCAAGTTTCGCCGACCAGGACGTCTTCATGTACGGCGTGATCACGCGGCCCCATGTCGAAGCCTTCAGCATCACGCCGTCGCTGAAGGTGCGCTTAGTGAGCGGATGGGAAGCCCGATTGAACGGCACTTATGGCATCAGCACCAGCCAGGTGCCCGGTGATACATTCACGAACGGCAGCCTATCGAGCCATCGTGACGTGCGATACAGAAACGGCACAAAAAATATCGAGGGCTTCGCGGAAGGTCCCCTATTCCATCTGCCGGGCGGCGACCTTCGCCTGGCACTCGGCGCGGGCTATCGATCCGTCAGCCTTGACACGCACAGCACCCTAACGGCCGGCACGACGGTCACGCCGATCCAGTCCTTCGATCGTCACCGCGATGTTGCCTACGCCTTCGGAGAAGTCGCACTTCCCATTTTCGGAGAAGGCAATAGCCTCCCACTTGTCTATTCCCTGCTGCTGACCGGCGCACTGCGATATGAAAAACATTATGAGATCGGTCAAATTGCGGCACCCAAAGTCGGAATCGTCTATCGGCCCGACCGCAGTATTGCGGTTCGGGCGAGCTGGGGCAAATCCTTCAAGGCCCCCACGCTCTACGATCAATCGAGAGGCTATCAGACGCTCCTGCTGCCGGCGTCCTTTTTCGGCGCAAGCGGTGCGGGGGCAAATAGCAGCGTCCTCTATGCCGCTGGCGGCAATGACAACCTGAAGCCAGAGAGAGCGACCACCTGGTCTACGACGATCGAAGTGTCGCCGCAATTTGCCGAAGGACTGAAGATCAGCGGTAGCTATTTCCACATTCACTATAAGAATCGGGTCGGAACTCCGATGAGTTCTCTTTTCGGTGTGTTGTCCAATCCGCTCTATGGCGCATTTATCCAGAGCGAGCCGTCCCCAGCGGCAATCGATGCTATAACTTCCTCGGCCCTGTTCGGCCTCGAGAACTTCACAGGCCGCCCCTATGATCCGACCAGCGTCACTGCACTGGTCGACAACAGGCTGCAGAATATTTCGACGCAGACCACTCAGGGTTTTGACCTTGCGCTGAATTACACCATGAAGCTCGGCCCGAACGACAAGCTGAACCTGAGCGGATCGGCCAGCTATCTCAAAAGTGAGCTGCAGCTTATCCCCGGGCAGGTGCCCATTCAGAAGGCCGGAACGATATTCAATCCGCCACACTGGCGCACCCAAGGCGGCGGAACGTGGGATCATGAGCCTTTCAGCCTTACCGTTTTTGGAAGCTTTATCGGCGGCACATGGGACAACCGCCTGGTCACCCTCTCCCGCGTGAAGTCGTTTTTCTCGATCGACCTCGTCGCGCAGTGGCGCAGCAGCGCGCCGTCCGGGGCGCTCAAGGACGTGCAGACGAGTTTGTCCGTCTCGAATCTCTTCGATCGCGGACCCTCCTCCATTCGCAGCGCCAGCAGCGTCGATCCAGGCTTCGATTCGACCAACTACCCGGCCACCGGCCGTGCTGTCAGCCTCACCCTTTCGAAGAAATGGTAATCACCATGCCGATCAACATCGCCTTATTGTTGGCGTCCTCGTCAATGGCCCTGTCTCCGACGGAAGCACAGATCGATCAACAAACCACTCCGACGGAATGTGCGAGCCTTGCTCCCCCTTCCTCTCTTATTCCCAACGAGCATCGCCGGGCGCTGAATGCCGAAGATCTCGTCCACCTGCGTGACATCGGTCCAGCCAATAATGAACTGCCAGAAAGCAGCTTGTTCACCATCTCGCCGGACGGGCGGTCCGTAGCATTGCAACTACGGCGAGCGAGCGTGAACACCAACAGCTATTGCCTCGGCATGTTCGTAGTTCCATTGCAGGCAGGAGCTACACCCCGGGCTATCGACGTGGGTGGAAACTTGATCCGGGCTACGCTCGATGGCTTCGGCAAGAGCGGCATGCCGTCTGGAGTTCCTCTTCCAATCACGCCACAATGGTCGAGCGATGGCAAGTCCATCCTGTTTCTCAAGCGCGAAAACGGCCCAACGCAGGTTTGGATGGCCCGTGCTGACGGAAGCGGTAGCCATGCCCTTACAAACAGTCCGATCGATGTCGAAGCGTTCCTGTTGCTGGCCGACGGAACGAGCCTGGTCTACTCGAGCCGACCGGCCCTGATCCAGGCGAGAGCCGCGATCGATGCGGAAGGCCGCACCGGCTATCATTATGACGACCGTTATTCACCTGTCCTCAGCGATCGTCCGATCCCGAAAGGCGGTTTGCCATTCGCGTTCACAACGTTCGACCTCGCCAGCGGGAACACCCGTCCCGCGAATGAGGCGGAGCGCGCGGCGCTCGATGCACCCGCCCCCCGCTCCCCGCGCGAAGACGAAACTGTTTTAAGGGAGCCCGGTTCTCCCGACGCCTGGCTCTCGACGATGGGATCGACCGGACTTCCTCCTGATACCCGACCGGCGACGCGAGCGCGGAACGGGAGCGTCATGCATTGCCTGGTCGACAGTTGCGCCAACGCCATTGGACCGGTCTGGAAGCCCCAAGCTGGCAAATCGGTGCGCTTCCTTCGTCGCGAAGGTTGGGCCAACAGTCTGACCGGCGTCTATGAATGGAATTTGACGACCGGCCATGTCAAACGGCTCTACCAGACACAGGATTATCTCGTCGACTGTCAGCCTCTTGGGGATGACCTGCTTTGCGCTCGCGAGCAGTCGTTGGTTCCCCGGCACCTGGCCCACATCGACCTCAAACGATCGCGTGCGGAGACTGTGTTCGATCCCAACCCCGAATTTACGGACGTGTCGCTGGGGAGGGTGGAGCGTATCAACAGTCTCAATTCGCAAGGGCTCCAGAGCTACGCCGATCTCGTCTATCCGGTCAACTATCAGCCCGGTCGTGCCTATCCTACTATCGTCGTGCAATATATTTCGAGGGGCTTTTTGCGAGGCGGCACCGGGGATGAATTCCCTATCCAGCTCTATGCCAACGCCGGATATGCGGTCTTGAGCGTGAACAAGCCACGTTCGGTCGGGTATGATGGAAGCGCGAAGACTGCCGACGAAGTCAACGCCAAGAATTTTGTCGGCTTTACCGAGCGCCGAAGCATTTTGTCATCGATCGAAGTCGCCCTGAAAGACCTCATCCAAAGGGGCATGGTCAATCAAAAACATATTGGCATCACGGGTCTGAGCGATGGCTCGTCAACAGTCCAGTTTGCTGCACTCCACAGCGACCTGTTTACCGCAGGCGCAGTCGCATCCTGCTGCTGGGATACCTCCCAAGACGCCATATTCGGCCCCGAAACCGCTGCCATGTTGAACCGGATAGGGTGGCCAAAATTCATCGACGATAACCGGGCCCTCTGGTCTAAGGTTTCATTGGCCCAAAATCCGCGCAAGATGCGCTTTCCCCTTTTGCTCAACAGCCCGGACGACGAATATCTTTCGACCCTTCAGGGTTACACAGCTCTCCGACAGGCTGACATGCCCGTCGACATGTTCGTTTTCCCGGACGAACACCATATCAAATGGCAGCCAGCGCATCGTCTGGCCGTTTATGAGCGATCTCTCGATTGGTTCAACTTCTGGCTCAAGCGCGAGCTTCCTGATGGCGGTCGGCGACTGGCGGAAGCTCAATTTTGGGAGAAACTCCGTGACCGGCAAGACAGAGCCAGTGGCGCCATGTCTCGGACACATTCTACTCTCGAAGCCGAAGGTGGCTGACCTCATCCCATTACCTTCCGCGCTGCTGGTTTTCCGACGCGTGATTGCCATGCGTCGATCCAGGCTTCGGTATCGAGCAGCAGGAGCAGGCGGACATATTCTAACCGGGTTGCGAGCCTAGATGGCTGGAGAGCCCGTTCCACGGCGGCGCGATCAATGATCCGTCGCGCCGCCAGTTGGCCATCCAGCAAGCGCTCCCTGACAGCCGGGAGATTAGCCTGGAGAAGTTCAATGGCAAAGCTGTCTGGCCCGCCTTTGACCCTGCGATCACGGATCAAGGGGGGCAGCCGGTCGAAGAAGGCGGCGCGCGCAATTGACCGGTCCACGCCGCCCCGACAGACATACCAGCTTGGAATCGACAAACACAGTTCGATTACGGGCTGAGACAGCAAGGGCGCGACGGGCGTGAAGGGAAGCCGCCGATCATAGCCGTGAAGATAATGCTGAGCCCGCAATACCATACCGACATGTGCAGCCTTCCCCGGCAACGCCCTGACCGGAGAGTCGAGCCAGGGGTGAGATGGGGGCCGCTCTTCAACAATGTCGAGCGCCTCGCGCGAAAGAAATTCAGGATCGAACTTCCAACGATATTTCGGGCCACCGCGTCGCGGCACACGCAAAGCGTGACGAAGCACTTCCCATGCGCTCGCACCGGTGAGGGCAGAAATGTCGCGCCAGGTTGAGATCAGATCACCATGAAGTCCCGTTGCCAGATACTGGTCGACAAGCGGACGGGCGGAATGGCTGGAATGAAAGACATTGTCCCCGCCGCTGCCCGTGTAGAATGCATCCGCCCCCTTCTCCTCGATCAACCGAATGAGCGGCGCATCATAGGCGAGGCCATGGGTACGCCCCCCGGGCCTGGGTAAATGCGCAAAGGTTGAGATGCCTATATTTGCATCAGTCAGTTGATAGGTCATGGCCGTCAGGTCGAGCCCAAGTTCATCGCAAAGCGCCCGGGCGAAGGGTTCCTCATTGCCCCTCGGCTCGACGGTCGAAATCGTGAAGCATTCCATATCCAGCGCGCCCTTCAGGCAGGTCGCTACGATAGAGGAATCGAGCCCCCCGGAAACCGCGAGCACCGCTTTGCTGTGCGTCGCGCCCCAACTGCGCGTGCAATTATGGACAACACGGCCCAGGCGCTCGGCTTGCTTCTCGGGGCTGATTTTCAAATCATGGGTCACAAAGTCCCATGGAGACCAGAATGCGCTGGTTGCCACCTCATCCTCGGCGATCGTGGCGATGCGACCGGCAAGCAGTTCCATGACGCCTTCCAATCCCGTTTCGCTAAGCGGGAGGTCTCTGGCATAGAGTGTCCTGGCGACGCCGCCCCAGTCAATTGACGGTTTGGCGATGCCTGCGTCCATCAGCAGTTCAGCATCCGATGCAAGGCCAATCGCGTGCGGGCTCTGGCTATAATAGCATGGCGTGCTGCCGGAAGGATCGCGGAGGATAGAGGTTCGACCGCCACCGTTCCACAGGGCGATATAGGACCCCCAGTAGCGCGTGGCGAGCGTCTCGACAACATTGTGTCCGATCGCTGCTGCATCCGTTGCTTCAAGCTCGGACAGCGCCGGTCCCACACCGTGGCGATGGAAAAGAGTACCGATGACCAAGCCCGCGGAAAATTGCAGCACCGATCCAGCCTGGTTGGTCAGCACATGGACTGACCCCATAGCGCTATGATGGGTCAGCCCAGTCCGCGCTGCGATCGCGCCGATGGCCAATTCATTCCGGCTTCCCCGGGGAATGAGGATCAGGTATCGATGTGCCATCAAATCTCCAATATGGGCGTGAACTGGCGTATGCGCTCCATCCTGTCGTTGATCACAACATCGCCATGCTGAACCCAGCAGTGCGCAGCGAAAGGATTGACCTTGACACCGATGAAGAGGGTCGCCGGGACGCCCCGATCGAGGCAGAGCCGATGAAACGCAATCGACTCCGGCACGCACTGGTCTCTTGCCCGGAACACCCAACTCGTTGAACCGAAGGCCTTGCAAGCAAGTGAGATTTCTCCCACCGCGTCGTTCGTGATCGACGTCAGTGCCGCCTTGCGATCGCTGACGTCCCGGAGAACGGCCCTAAAGGACTGCGTTCGCATGTTTCTGCGAGCCCTATATCGGAGCAAAAAGGCCTTGGCGCCGGTAACGCCCACGCGCCCAACCACTCGCGCGTAAAAATCCCGTTTTGCAGGCTCAAGCGAAGAGCCTTCACCTATTTTGGCTTCGCCCGGCGCTGGCACGAGTAGTCCGGTCCTTATCAAGATATTCAGGTGTTCGCTTGGTTCTTCAGTGGACACTTCGCCCGCGATCCACGCTCGGAAAGCCAGATCGACTTGTCCAGAAAGGGCAAAATAGCGATCGGTATGCACATCGAGAAAGATGAACCTCTCGGCGCACTTGCAGAAATGTAATCCATTCCGCAACTGTACATGCATGGCAAATTCTCGGCAAATAGGCGCACGATCGGAAGATCGTGCGCCCTGATTGATCAATCGTCGGAGATTCCGCCGGTGATCTCTAGCGACTGCTGGAGGTCAAGGACGCCAAAGATGCCGCCCTTGGTTTCCTCGGTGGCAACGCCCAGGTCGATGAGGTCTTCCTCATGGGTTTCGATATTCTGCATCACACACTCCTTCACATCAGCCGCGAAGATTGGCGGCCTGCGTACAATAGGCCGGAGGACGCGGAGAATTTCCCAGATATTTCCAGACACTGTGGCGTGAAATATCCTGCACTACCGGACTAAGCGCTCAAGCTATGAGCCCGGCAGACACATCTAATTGATATTTATCAATATTATTGAAACCTCCAGATTGTCACTGACCTCCATGCCCTGCATCCAGACGGCGAATTCTCCGCAGATGATAGGATTCAAGCCGTCTCCGCATGTTCTTCTGAAGGTCCGTAACGTCTGCCTTCACCAGCGTTCGAAGTTCCACGAGCGCTGCCGGCACGCTGGTCACCTCCGCGATGCGCGCATAGTGAAGGCGCTCGTTCATGAGGCAAATATCGTCCAACGTCCGCGGATTGGACGTCGCGGCGGCGATAGATTTGAAGATTTCTGCTGTGAGCTGGGCGATGCCGACTGGCCCCAGCGCTCCAACAGCACCTTCAAATCGAAGCAAGGTCGAATGAAGCGCCGAAGATTTGAGCCCGGACACGATGGCGATCAGCATCTGCATATGCCAAGCGAGCTGATCGGCGATGATAGCCGGCGCCATGTCCGGGACCATGAAGCCGCTTTCCGAATGGTGAACGAAAATGCCTTGTCCGACCAGGATGCAGGCGGCTTCGCGAACAGGGGTCTTGCTCGCGGAATGCCGATCGGCAATCTCCTGGATGTCCAGCCTGCGGCCCGGCGTGAAGATACCGGCTATATAATCGGCTTTCAGCGCAGTATAGATGCGCTCCTGCACATAAGGCATTGCTGCCGCCATCAGAATTTTTCTCCTGTATCACCGGGCGGTGACTGCCAGGCCGGCGTCAGCGCGCGGGTCAGATGGTCGAGGTTCCGCCTCGAAATCATTTCGATGCACAGGCGCTCGATTTCGCCCATATCACCTGTGGCAAGTTGCCGGGGAAAGCTCATCTTCTGCCCCGCGAACAGGAGCGGGATAAGGATGTGTCCGGTGGACAGCTCCAGCCGATAGGCACAGAGGAGATGGTCATCCAGTCGTGACCTGGGGTTTCCAGATTCGATCTCACGCAGCCAGCGCACACCCATACCAAGTTCTCGCGCAAGCTGGCTTTGCGTTATCCGTCTTTTCTTCCGTGCTTCCTCAATTCTCCGTCCTGATTGTAGCTTGATATACAATAGCGGGAATTCAGCAACGGAAGTCGCTTCTTCATGCGACATACCGTATCTCCTTTATGGAGGATCCGCCCGCCAAGGCCCTAGCGAAATCAAGTGCTAGGTGTGCATACCACCACTGTCAAACAGAACATCGGTCAAATTGTCGGGATCGCGTGACCATATCCCACTGTATTTATTCACTCTGGCCTCGATCAGGCCGGACCGTCCAGAGACTGGGACCGAACATAGGCTTCCAATATCGCCGGTTGTGCAGCTCTCGACAGCTCATGGAGCGCGAGAATATAGATTGTGCCGAGCGTCGGGGGCGAGCGCTCGGGCGCGGCCTGTCTGAGACGCTCCACGATCCCTGTCGCGACAGACCAGAGACGATGCGGGGCTCCGACATGATGCTCCTGCTGCCCGCTATAGTGGCTCACATCCAGGCTTGCGAGGAGCGCCAATATCCGGGCGGCCGGAATGGTGCCGAGATGATCGACCGCGACGTGAAGCGTGGTCCCCCAGGCGATCAATGCACGGGTCGTGCGAATCAGATGACAGTGGGTCTCGATCAACGTGTCGATACCGGCCTGCGAAAGTTTGAGCTTAAAGCTGCGCGTGGCGCGACTCATCTTGCTATCTCCCTGCCCTGGGTGGCTCAAGACTTCACCATTGGGCCTGGCGAAGCCGTTTTCCTTGGATTGTGGACGCAATAGCGGCATTAAAGTGCCGAATTCTTTCAACATCGGCCCATTTTGACCAACCGAGGCGGCGAGCGCCATTTTTGGGACGTTTGCGCTTTCTTTCGCCGGTTCGGCACTTCAGTGCCCTGCCCCTTGCGGCGCCCGAGCGGGCACGTCATGCCATTGTCACGGAGCGATTGATCGCAGCCACCTGCTCAGGTCAGCTGACGACGATCAATCCGTCACAGTCCAGTTTTCATCCATTGCGCGATCGGGCGCCACGGGAGACGCATGCCATGCGCTTACCAAATACCAGTTTTGTGGTTGCAGCGGCAGTCCTGCCGCTCATCGCCAGTCCCCCCTTGTTGGCGCGGACTGCAGGGAACGCGGCGCCCGCCTATACGAACAGGGCCCCGGCATCCCATGTCATCATCCAGGGCAGCGCCGGCTTCGTCATCCAGAAGGCATCCAGCGACGTCGTGATCGCACCGGCGATCGGCGTTGGGCGAACCATCAAGCTCGACAGCCGACTGCTTCGTCGGTCGCGCCCCATCCTCACTGGAGGCGACCATGCGCTGGGCCAGTAAATTGCTCGCCACGTCGCTGGCCTGCGTGGCCATTCCAGCGATGGCGCAGACCCCGAAAGTTGATCCTCTCGCCAGCGCCGCCGCGCAGGCGGAGCAACAGCTGCGGCAAAGCTTCACGAACCTCCAGTTCGAGGATTTCGGCCCGTCCCCCGTCAAGGGGCCGATCTACCAGGCTCTGGCCGGCGGGCGCGTCATATATTTCGCGCCGGAAAGCGAGCATCTGCTGTTCGCCGCGGTCTATGACAGGAACGGCACCAATCTCACCGCGCTTGCCCAGGATGCGGGCGCTCGCAAGCGCCTCGCCGCCATCGATCCCGCCGACGCGCTGGTGATCGGCCCAGCGGGTGCGCCCAAGGTCATCGAGTTCACCGATCCCGATTGCCCCTATTGCAGGGCGCTCGATCGCTTCTGGAAAGCCAAGGCGGCGGAAGGAAAGCCGGTTCAGCGGCTCATCTATTTCGTCAGCGGCATCCATCCCGAGGCAGCCGCGAAGGCCGAGCATATTCTCTGCTCGCCCGACAGGGAGGCGACCTTCAAGGCCATCTATGAAGGCGCGAAACTCGTCACTTTGAGAAAATGCGACACGGGCGCGAAGAAGATCGCGCGCGATGCACAAGCGGTGCGCAAGTTAGGCGTCTCCGGCACGCCAACGCTCATCGTCGATGGCAAGCTGGTGTCCGGCTTCCAGCAAGCTGAGCTGGAGGCCTACCTCGATGGCGCAAACAAGCGCCCTCCCTCCTGATCGGCGTCTACGGCGCGGGAACCCAAGTTTTGAAAGCTGGGGTGCCGCAACCGAGCGCGGCGAACGCGCCCGATATCGAATGCCGGCGGACGCGCCATCCGAGCCGTCCAGCACGCCCGTCGGCCGGGACGATCCTGAAAAGTCGCCGCCGGCAAGCATCGGATGGCTCCACACACGAAGGAGACTGCACATGATGACAATGCTCCGGGGAAGGACGTTCCGCACGATCGACGCGGCTGTCCTTTTCCTCCTGGCCGCGATCGCCGCGACCGGGATCGCCCACGCCTTCCAGGCGCCAGCCGCCGGCGATCTCGGTTACGACATTTACGACATCGTCGTAAACCAGGGCGTCAAGGGCCCGCTGGGTTTCGTCGGCGGCGTCGCGGCCTTTTTGTTCGGCGTCTCGCGCCTGTTCTCGAACATCATGATCGGCATCCCGACGATCGTGGCGGCGGTCTGCCTCATCAAGGCGGATTCGATCCTCCAGACCTTCGGCATGGTCATCTGAACTTCGGCGTCACCGGCGCCGGCATCCCCGCGCGCCGGTGACGCAAACCAGGAAGGAGGGTGATGGTCACCCTCTGAACATCACGCGAATACGTGATGGAGCAAGGGAGAAGAGCGTTGGATGAACGTCTGCCCCAGTTCCTGCATCGGCCGGTCCAAATCCTCTGGTTCGACAGTCAGGAGTTCATCATGGTGATGAGCACGATCTTCGTCGCGGTCATCGTCGGCGGGATCATCGGATGGGCGTTCATCGGCGCTCTTCTCCTTTTCATTCCCTGGAAGCGCAGCAAACCGAGAGGGTTCATCCAGCACCTCGCCTGGCGCTGGGGCCTCGTCCGCTTCCCTCATTATCCGGGTCCGACCCAGACCCGCTTTTTCGAGTAGCGCCGATGCCCTCCATCTTCCGACGCAAATCCGACGGGGACATGATCGGCGACACAAGGCCGAGCTGGCACCTCCACCGCTACCTGCAGGGGTCGGCCAACCTCTTCGAGGAGAACCGGCTGCTCAAGGTCGCGATCGGCGGCATGTTCGGCATCACCGCCATTCTCGGCACGGTCCTCTACACCTCGAACCAGAACCAGCGAACCGTCATTGTCCCCTTCGGCGCGGGCGGCGACCTCTATGTCACCGGCAACAAGCCGTCGCCGACCTATTTGCGGACCATCACCTTCAACATTGTGAGCCTGGCCGGCACCTATTCCGCCTATTCGGCCGATCGCCAGTTCCAAGAGCTGCTCAGCATCGTGCATCCCAGCGCCTATAATGCGCTGCGCGATAGCCTCAGCCGGCTCCTTGATGAGCTGGGCAACAACCCGACCCTGTCGATCGCCACCTATATTCGCAGCGATCAGCCCGTGACCTACACCGGCTCCGAGATCGTCGTTCCCGTCGAGAAGGTGCGCGTCATCGGCGGGGTCATCCGCAAGTTCAGGGGCAATCTGCGCATTCGATACGCGCTGGAAAATGGCCGCTTCTGGCTGACCGCGCTCCAGGAGGAGAGTTTCAATGCCGATATCTGACATTCGCGCCTGGCGCCTCGGCGCCGCGGCGATGCTCTCGATCGCGACCCCCGCGCTCGGACAGTCGGTCACCGCGCTGCCGGAACAGACAAGCCGCATTCGGCTTTCCAATCGCGACGTCAATCATGTCGTGTGCGTCGGCGGCGATATCGAGGATGTCAAATTCTCCGCCGAAAAGGGCCTCGCGGTCGAGCGGGGCGGCTCCGACGCCTGGATCAAGTTCCTGGTACAGGAGATCGAGGACCAAGGCGCAAAGACGCGCAACTATGTGACGGCGCCTTCGGAATTCTTCGTCTCCTGCAACGGCGCCATCTATCCGCTTTACGCCGACCCCTCCGACATCCCCGCGCAGACGGTCTCGCTCGTCCCGGGCGCACCACAGCGCGCCAAAGCCAATGAGGCGTTGCTGGGGCCGCTCGTCGAAGAAGAACGCGCGGTCGGCATTGCGCTGGCGATCCTGCAGGACCGCGTGCCGGGATCCTTCATCGAAGTCGCCCCGTCACGGGAGGCCGTGCCGATCACCGACGCGCCCGGTCTCATCGTGCGGGAACGGCGCCGACTGGAGATTGACGGCGCCGGCCTCTCGATCAGCGAATATCTGGTCAGCAGCGAGACCGCCTCACCTCTTGATGAGCGCCTCTTCCTCAACCGCAGCCTCGGCGCCGACATCTTCGCCGTGACTCTCGATCGCCTGACGGTGGGGCCAAGCGAGACGGCACGGCTGATCATCGTGCGCAGGAGCATTCAGCCATGACCGCATCCCACTCCGGCGAGGCTGGCCAGCCCGCTGCCCCTCCGATGGAACCACCTCACGGCGCGCAGCCTGACGAGGCACCCGAATATCGCCCGGCTTTGCTCGATCTACGCGCCCAATGGTCGCGGCTGACATCGGACCAGAAGCTGCGCGCGAAGCAGCTGGCGGTCGTATCCACTGTCGGGCTGCTGGGCCTCGGACTCTATACGGCGAGTTCGAGCGGCGACAAGGAGGTTGCCAAGGCCCCCGAAGCCTCCAAGCTCGACATGGGCGCGGGCCTTCGCGGGGACAGTCTGGAGGTCAAGCTGAAAGGGGATCTGCAGAAGATCCTCGACGGCCAGAATCTCCTGGGCGATCGCGTCACCGCGATCGAAGAGGGAAAGGTTGTCCCGCATGGCGGAACGGGCACCGACTCGCTGCCCCAGGCTGGCGGAGACGGTCTGCCCCCGGCGCTTCCCGACGAGGTCCCGGCCTATCCGCCCGCGCCGCCCGAAGCCCAGACGGCAGCCGGCGAGATACCCCCGCCACCTGTCGCGCCGGCACCCGCGGCCCCTCCCGCTCCGCCGACGGAACGCCAGGTCGGCGCGATCGGCGCCGCGGTGACAGCCGCCGCCGAGGGAGGCGCGGCCGGCGGGGCGCGGTCAAAAAAAGCCAATCGGACGATATATTTGCCGCCTGGTTTCATGAAGGCGCGTCTCCTGACCGGGATCGACGCGCTGGCGAGCCGGGACGCCACGACCAACCCTGAGCCGATCATCGCCCGGGTGCAGGCACCGGCAGTGCTGCCCAATGACGTCAAGGCCAACCTCGCCGGCTGCTTCGTTATCGGCAATGCGACGGGAAGCCTCGCCAAAGAACGGGTCGAGGTCCAGCTCGTCTCCATCTCCTGCGTGGATTTCGACGAGCATGCCGTCGTCGATCAGGCGATCAAAGGCTTCTTTGTCGATGCCGACGGCAAAAAGGGCCTGTCGGGCAAGGTCGTGACTCGCGCCGGCGCCACGCTCGCCCGCTCCTTCATCGCCGGCACCATTGCCGGGATTTCCCAGTCGGTCGAAGGCTCGTTCGGCAGTCTCTCGACCTCGGCGCTTGGCAGCATCCGATCGCTGGATGCTGCCGACGCGGTCAAATCCGGCGTGGCGGGCGGCCTTTCAAAATCCTCCGACAAGCTCACCGATTTCTATCTCGACCTCGCCCGCCAGGCCGGTCCGGTCGTCGAGGTCGGTGCCGCCAAGGATGTGGTCGTGGTCATCCAGGAGGGTCTCGCCCTCGAAATCAAGCCGTCGGTCGGGGCCAAATTCTGATGCTCTCCCGCCAGCCCATCACAGGAAACGCCGTCATGCCTTCACGCTTCCTCGGTCGGCCTCGCTGCCGCCTGCTCCTCTCCCCTGCCATCCTCCTCCTCGCGGGATGCACAACCATCGGCTCGATGATGTCGCCCTATTCGGAGAAATTCTCCTGCAAGAATGACGATCATGGCCAGTGCATCCATCCCGAGCGGGCCTATGAGGAGGCCGTCGCCGGGGTCAATTCCAAGTCCGATCCCCGGGTGACGAACGACAAGGCCCTGCTGCGCGAACCCCATGGGGGCATGCGGACCAAGGCGGGCCGCCGGCAGGCGCCCGAGGCCTGGGGCAGCTATCGCGACAGCGTCTATCAGGAATTGAAGGGCCTCATCGACGCGCCGACGACGCCGATGCTCAAACCCGCCCAGACGGTCCGCACGCTCATCCTCCCCTATGCGGACCGCCAGCGGCCCGACCGGCTCTACATGCCGCGCTATGTCTATTCGGTGGTCGACCGGCCCGTCTGGGTGGTGGGCGGTACCTTGATCGGCGCGCCGCCCCCGCCATTGCGCGAACCGGTGCTCGGCCAGCGGAAAGAGGCGGGCGCAAACGGCGTCGACGCTCCCCTTCCCGCCGCCGCATTGCCGCAGGAGGCCCGGCCATGAGCAGGGCGTCGAGCAATCTGAGCTATGCCCGCCTGCGCAATGCGGTCCGGCGCGACAGCTATTCCAACCATTTGCCCCTTGTCGCGTGGAACCCGGAGACGGAAGCCTTTCTCTGCATCGACGACAGCTGGGGCCATGCCTGGGAGCTGATCCCCACCGCCTATATGTTCAGCCATGTTCACGCCGCGCTGCTGGGACTTCTCAACATCCAGTTCCCGGATGGAACGGTTCTTCAGATCCACACCTTCGCCGACCCGCTGATCGACGAGGCGCTGGACGCCTTTCTCGACCTCAAGACCCGCGACGATCCGCTGATCCAGGCCTCGGCCCGGCGGACGCGCGATTATCTGAGCCGCGGTCGGCACGGTCTTGCGGCGCTTCACGACATTCCGGTGCGCAACTTCCGCACGCTGCTGTCGATCAAGACGCGGCGACCGCTCGGCGAAGATCTGCGCCGTCAGGTCGAGGAGCAGCTCTCCAAGCTCGGCATCAGGCGGCTACCGCCAGAAGAGATGATCGCCTTCTATCGCCGCGTCTTCAACGGCGTGGCCCAGGCCGCCCCGGGCGTGTTCGCGGACGGCGGAACGGTCGGCGCGCCGCCCCTCGCCAAGCAGATCATTGATGCCGGCCCGGATCTCCTGTTCGAGGGACCGGAGGTCTTCCTCGGCAACCAGGTGGCGCGCTGCCTCACCCCCAAGGCCCCTTCGCGCCGGATCACCGCCGAACGCGCCAACCGGCTGATGGGCGGCATGCGCGGCTCGTCCGAGGACAGCGATCAGATCGGCGGCCCTTTCCTCTACACGCTCAATATTCTCTTCGATCACAGCCAGTTCGAGATCCACAAGCGGGCGCAGATCCTCTCGGCGCAGAAAGCGGCGGGCAGTTTCGCGATCGAGGTCGGCAAGCAGATCGACGAGATTGGCTGGATCCTCGACGAGGCCAGCAATTCGCGCTTCGTCCGCGTCATCCCCTGCCTCTGGGTGTTCGGGCGCGACCGCGCCCATGCCCGCGAACTCGCCGCGCGCGCCAAGCGGCTGTGGGAAAGCGAGCCCCTGCCCTTCTCGATGCAGGAAGAAAGCTATCTCAACACGACGCTGCTAGTGATGGCCCTTCCGTTCGGTCTCTATCCCGATCGGTCGACGCTCCGCATGCTGGAGCGCGATTTTCGGATGCCGGTGAAGGCGGCGGTGCTGATGGCGCCGGTGCAGACCGATTTTCGCGGGGGTGGGCGACCGGCGCTCCTTTATACCGGGCGCAAGGGCCAGCTCATCACGCTCGATCTCTTCGATCCGCGCATCAACAATTATAATTTCATCGTCTCGGCCGAAAGTGGCGCGGGCAAGAGCTTCCTTCTCAACAATCTCTGCCAGCAATATTATGCCTGCGGCGCGCTCATCCGCATCATCGACATTGGCGGCAGCTATCGAAAGCTCTGCACCCTTTGCTCGGGCCGCTATATCGACATCGGGGAGGAGCAGCTCGTCCTCAATCCATTCGACATGGGCCTCGCGCTGGACGGCGACGACAAGCAGTCGGCCATCACCATGGCAGTCGCCATCGTCGCGGAAATGGCGAACGCCTCGACGCGCAAGGGCGTCTCGACCTCCGAATGGAACCTCCTCAAATCCGCCGTGCAGTGGACGATCGACGGAGGCCGCGCCGATCGCGGCATCGATGCCGTGCGCGACTGGCTCGGCACCTATCCCGCTTATGCCGGCAGCGACCTTGATCGGGTCGAGCATCTCATCCCCGTCGCCCGCGAACTCGCCTTCAACCTGCGGGATTTCGGGTCGGACGGCGCCTATGGCCATTATTTCAATGGGCCTTCCACCCTCGACATACGCTCGGACGAATTTGTGGTGCTTGAACTCGAGCGCCTCAAATCCATGCCCGACCTCTTCAACGTCATCGTCATGGTGGTGGTGAATGCCGTGACGCAGGAGCTCTATCTCTCTGCGCGCGACCGACCGCGCTTCGTTCTTTGCGATGAAGCCGCCCAGTTCATGACCCGGACCGACGGCCAGGATCTCTCGCGGCTCGCCGAAGCCTTCGGTCAGGGCTACAGGCGCGCGCGCAAATATCGCGGTTCCTTCGGCATCGTGCTCCAGAGTCTCAACGACCTGTTGCTGTTCGGCGGAACGGGCCAGGTGATCCTGGAAAATGCGGCGACACGCTTCCTTCTCCAGGGTTCAACCTATGACAAGGCAGTCGACAACAAGATACTCGACTATTCAGGTTTCGTCCTCGACCTTTTGAAATCCGTCCGCAATTCCAAACCCAATTATAGCGAAGTCTTCATCGACTCGCCCCTTGGTCTCGGCATAGCGCGGCTGGTCGTCGATCCCTTTTCCTATTGGATCAATACGTCCGCGCCCGATGAGGTCGCGGCCTTCGAGGGGCTGATGCGCCAGGGTCTTTCACCCCTCGAGGCGGTCTGCCGGCTTGCTGGGGTGGATCCTGCCGAAGTCACGGGAGGTCTCGCATGACAGCGCCCACACCGATGCTCGCGCAGCAAGCGCAAAGCGCCAAAAGCCGGATGCCCGATGACGATCTCATCGAGCGGCTGGTCCGGGAGCGGATGGCTGAGCGCTTCGAGAAGGAAGCCTTCCACTGGCGCTTTCGCCTGATCGCGGTCGAGACGATCCTCATGGGGCTTCTGGTGCTGACCGCCGGTCTGGTGTTGCGGCAGCCCACCCCACTCGTACTGCACGCCAGCGTCCTTGTTTCCGCCTCTTGCCTCGCAAGCGGCATCTGCCTTCTCGAACTATCGAAATGGACGACCCGGCTTGTCGACCGCATCAAGAGGCGCTGGCGGCCATGAATGGGCTTGTCTCGGCCACGCCCTCCCCGTCGGCGGTTCGTCTGGCGCTCGGCGGGTTCCTGCTGCTGCTCGCGCAAGGCGCGATGCTCCTCCTCAGTCCCGCGCTCGACACCAGCGGTCGCCTGTTGATCGGGGTCTTTGGCCTGATCGCAATGGCTGCGCTGGTCCTGGCACTGGTGGGCCCACCTGAACCTCCTGCCCAGCCCTGGAGGCGTCGCCATGACCGCTGATCTCCTGCCCCTTCGCGGCGCGCCCCGACCGGCATGGATTGCGTGCGCGCTGATGTTCGCCTGTTCCTGTGCAGGGACCGCGCATGCGTCGGTCAGCACCATCGGACGGACCTGGCCGATCGCAGAACCCGATGCGCTGACCGAGATCGAGGCCAAGGCCGCGTCGCTCCCCAAGGACATGAGCAAGGCGTTCGGGCCGCGCGAGAGATGGAGCGCGCTCAAAGCCGCGCCGCTTGGGAGAGCAACCGCAGATCGCGTCCGCAGCGTCGTCCCCTTCTATACGCTCGATTTCGACATCAGGCTGCCGGACGGGAAGCTCCTCTACCCGAAGGGGTTCAGCTTCAATCCGCTCACCTATGTAAAAATGCCGCAACGGCTGGTGATCGTGCATCCAAGCGACCTGGGCTTCGCGTTGCGCACGACACGACCCGCCGACTTCATCCTGCTCGCCTCGTTCGGCAAGGAGAATGGTGACGCGATCGCGCTCAGCGAAAAGACCGGGCGGGCCGTCTTCATCTTGGAGGAGCGGGTGAAAGAGAGGCTCGGCCTCACCGTCGCGCCCGTTGTCGTCGCCCAGGCGGGCACGAGGCTCATTCTCACCGAATATGGCCCGAAAAGCCGGTCAGTGCCGGCGGGGGCTGTCCAATGAAACGGCGAAGCGCGCCTCTGGCGGCCCCTGTCCTGCTCGGCCTTGCCGCACTGATGTTCTGGCCGGCGGACGCCATGGCGTCCAAATGCGAGGCGGGATCGGTCTTCAATCCGATCACAAAGGTCCGCTGGACCTGCATCTTCCCGATCACGATCGGCGGCGTTCGCGTCGGGAGCTTCGACAAGCTCGACAAGGCACTGGACGCGCAGTCCGCCTCCAAGCCGCTTTGCGCCTGCCGCAAAGGCGCGCAATTCTGGTTTGGCGTCAAGGTCTCCTACTGGTCCCCCAACCGCATGATCGACGTGGTGACCGAACCCGGCTGCATGATGGCGCTGGGCGCGGACCTGATGCCGACCGGCGGCAAGCTCCAGGGAAGCCAGTCCTCGATCGCCGACGGCACCAACACGCGCAAGATGTTCGCGCAGATGCATTATTATATCTCGCCGGTCTGGGCGATGCTCGACATGTTCACCGACCTCCCCTGTCTGGAAAATGACGGCTTCGATGTCGCCATGATCACCGAGGTTCTGCCGACCTGGCAATCGGGGACATTGGGCGCGATCATCCAGCCCGAGGGTATTCTCTTCGGCAATCCCGCCGCCGGCCTAGCCTGCATGGGCGACAGCGCGGCCGCCGCTGCCGGCAAGGTCATCGACCCGCTTTTCTGGTGCATGGGAAGCTGGGGCGCCACCTATCCGATCGCGGGTGACATCCATTTCGATGACAGCGCCGAAGCCTGGGCCGGTCTTGCCGCACGCGGCACCTTCATGATGGGCCGGCTTGGCGCCTTGACGGTGAGCTCGTCCGATGGCTGCGCCTTCATCCCCCAGCCGATCTGGACCAAGTCCCGCTACAAGCTCCAGATCATGGAGCCGGTCAGGGGCGGCAAATGCGTCAATATCGGCCGCCCCGGTGCGCTCTGGTCGAGCGGCAAACATGCGCCCGGCAAGGACAATGCCCAGTTCATGCTTTTCGAAAAGGTGATCTGCTGCGCCGGCATCGCTGTGCCATGAGCAGTCTCCTTCCCCCCTGTCCCGCACGATCCGGTCGCTCCAGCTGGAAGATTGCTCGCCAAGGCTCTGACGGCCGGCAGCCGGCGTGCGGGATCGGAGCGGTATCGCTTTACCTCCCCCGCGATACCGCTCCACCTATGGCCAGCGCGGCCGTGATAACCCCCGGGTGGCACAGGCACCCCCTCTCGGCCTGTTCCTTCCTTGCGACCGCGTTGGCCACCCTGCTGATACCCACCGCCTCGGCTCAGACAATGGAGGACCGCGCGCGGGCGGCGGCGCAGGCTTCGCGCGCCAAGTCCAGCGACAGCGACGCGATCCAGCGCAACTATCTGACACCTGGTCTTGCTGGCGAGCCGATCGCCACCGTCGATAATAGCCGGACCTTCAATCCCAATATCGCCTGCCAGAAAAGCGCGACCTTGCTGGAACTGCTGGCCCAGCCGTCCTCGACGGGAGACATTGGCACGCTCAGCATCTCTCGGGACAAAAATCTCGACGGGACATTCGACGAAAGCCTGACAGTTCCCGTCCCGGTATCGGGGGTGTGCGTCAACGGCATCATTTCCTGCGAGCCTGGAAGCTGGAACCAGTGCCGCCCTTTCCAATGGGCGCTCACCGACAGCGGCAATCTCAAGCTCAGCGAGGTCGACCTGACGGCGCTTTCGGGCTGCTACTGCGTCAACAATAGCTGCGGCGCCAATCTTGCCTGGGGCAATATGAGCTCAATCCTCAAGGACCTGGGCGGTGGCGTCATCGGCGCGCTCACCACCGCCGATCCCAGAATCGGCGTCGCGCAGGCGATGATCGACGGGCCGGTCATCCGCTATACCGGCGCCCAGACGACCGCCTGCACCGCCAATCCGTCGGTCACCGCCACAAGCTATCGCGCCAACCCGACGGCGATCACCGGCGACGCCAGTGCCGCAGCTGAGGCGAGCAGCGTCTTCCAGGCCCTCGCGGGTTCGGCCGCTGGCGGCGGCAAGGCGGAGGAGAGCCGAAGCTGCACGATCGACCGCGATATCACGGTCAAAAGCTGGGACTATGACGACATCATCGCCGTTCGCGGCTCGATCGCATCGACGACCAACTGCGGGACGGGTTGCCGCCGCTATCAGATTCGAGGGGCGGGCAGCTGCGGCAGCAGCCCGCCCATCTATAGCGCGACCTTCGATCCGATCGCGCCTACGCGCATCGTCTCCGCCCGCATCGTCGAGATGGGCGCGGATGACTGGGTCCAGGCGCGGGTCAACGGCCAGATTGTCGGCTATGCGGGCAAGCGGCCGTGGCTCGGCGAAGCCCTGCCATCGGGCGACTGCCGGATCAGCGACGATCCCTGGTACAATCGGAACGCCATCGACATCCTGCCGCAATTGAAAGCCGGCGCAACGATTGTGGGCGCGCGCGTGCGCGGCGGTGGCGGCGGCAATTGGGGCTATGTCACGGTCGAGGTGCAGGTCGATACCGCCTGCGAGGTCAGCGAAAGGCTGGTGGACTTGTGCGCGGGCTATGCCGCCAATCCCGCCTGCCGGCTCGACAGTGAATCGGTCGATGGCGTCGTCACCTTCCGGAACGGCGTCAACACCGGTCTCAAGCCCCTGCCCCAGACAAGGCTGTTCGGCAGCGGCGCTTGCACCGTCCAATATAGCCGTGACTTTTTCGAGCGCGATCGCCGCTACAAATGCGCGGTCGATCTTGGCGGCGCCACCAAGCCGGATTTGAGCCGCGGCGCCTATATCATCGACCATTCGACAGAAACGATGCTTGCCGATCGCACGCTCGCGTCCGACGGCACCATCACGACAACGACGCGGCCCTTCGCTCTGCCCGATCGCGGCTCGGTGCCCGCCTGTGAGCCGATCTGCAAGACCCGCGCGCCCAAGGCCAATAGTGAGGTCGCGATCGACGGCGTGGTCGGCGTCAAGCAGAATGATCCGGCCGGATGGGACATTTTCTACCATGCTTGCACGGCGGACAATCGATGCCCGGCTGGCGCGGGCGAGGAGATCGTCTCGGCCTGCGGCTGCCTGGACGATTTCCCGGAAGCCGTGACGATGATGCAGACGGTCCGCCTCGCCGGGGCCGATCTTGTCTGCATGGGGTCGCCGCAATGAACCGGCGCGCAGCCCTGAGACGCTCGTCGTCCCTTATACTGCCCGTCGCGGCGGCCGCCTTCCTGTCCGCGCTGCTGGTTCCCGCCGAGGCCCAGGCCCAGCAATTTTGCGCGGCCGACCTCAATGGCAATGGCGATGCGGCGGATGCGGGCGAGCAGGCAAGCTGCCTCGCCACAACGTCCGGCGCCTGGCTTTGCCCGATCCAGGCTGTGGACTGCGTCGCCGATGCCGCCGGCGCCTATAGCTGCCCCGCCGGCCCGCAATTTGCCTGCGTCACCCGCACGGTCGGCGGCGTGCCTGCCTGCTCGCCCAACGCATGCGCTGATCTTGCGGCAAATCCGATCGTGGAGGAACCGCCGATCGATGATCCCGGCGCGGAGCCTGATGGCGTGGTGGATGCCGACCGCAATTGCCTCGGCACGATCCAGATCTTCTCCGGGCGCGGGATGCGCTGCCGGCCTGCTGGGCTTTCGACGACCTTCGCCGATTGTTGCAAGGACAAGGGCAAGATCGTGAAGGATGGGATAGGATCGTCCATCTCCTCCATTGGCACCAAGATCGCGGTGGCGAAGGGCGTGTTCACCGGCATGAAGGCCGCCTATACCGCCTTCAAGGCCGGTGCGACCGCCAGCCAGGCCGCCAGCGCGGGCGCCAATGCGCTGATCGTCGGTCTCGATCCCACCTCGATCGCGATCAGTCTCGCCATCAATTTCATGATGGAATTCCTCTTCTCTGGCTGTGACCAGCAGGACATGGAAACCGCGATGCTGCGGGGCTCGGGCATGTGCCATGAGGTCGGCAGCTACTGCGCGTCGAGTTTCCTCGGGGTCTGCCTGCAAAAGGCCCGCGGCCATTGCTGCTTCAACACCAAGCTCGGCCGGATCATCCAGGAACAGGGGCGACCGCAGCTCAAAAGCTTCAACGGCGATCTTTGGGGAACGCCCAAAAAGCCCATGTGCCGCGGCTTTACGCCCGAGGAATTCCAGGCTCTCGACTTCAGCAGGATGGACCTCTCCGAATATTATTCGGACATCGAGGCCCGCGCCCAATCGGACATTCAGATCGACATGGAGGATCGCGTCGATGCGTATCTCAAAGCGGTCAAGCCGTAGCGCTTGTCTTCTTCTGTTGCTGGCTCACCCCTGCTCCGCTTCGGCGCAGGATGGTGGAGGTCAGGCCATCAAGGACCAAGGCGCCGCGTCCATGGATCGTCTGGCCGACGCCATCGCGCGAAGCCGAACGCAGCCGGACGGCGGCTCGGGACCGATCCTCCCCGATGTGAAGGCCGCAGCGCAAAGGCGCCGCGCTTTCGAGGGGCTGCGCAGGCGCCGCCCGGATGCCAGTATGGAGGCGCGCGCCCGGACGGCACATGATGAGTCCGAGAAGCAGCTTGCCGCCCAGCGGGAAGAACAGGCCAAAGCTCTGCGTCAGGCCCTGGGCCTTGAAGCCCCGGATGCGCAGGCCCTCGCCGGGACCATGGCCAAGCCGACAAGCGAGGCAAAGGCCTGGATGCCGGTGATCTTCGCCTCCGCCTCGATGCCGATCAGCACGCTCCGCGCCTATGCCGCGCAACTCGAACGCGTCCAGGGCGTCATGGCCTTCCGAGGCATGCCCGGCGGCCTGCACAAGGTTGGGCCCATGGCGAAGCTCAGCGCGGAGATATTGCGCCTCGATCCGGGCTGCGAGGGACCGGCCTGCGCCATGCGCAACGTCCAGCTGATCGTCGACCCGATCGTCTTCCGCCAACATGGCATCGACCAGGTGCCCGCGCTCGCCATGGTGCCGGGCGATCCGGTGCAGGCCTATTGCGAACGCGACGACGACAGTCTGCGCGCGAGCCATATTGTCTATGGCGACAGCGCGCTCCCCGGTTTGCTCGAAGAAATTGCCCGTTTGGGCGGCAAGGAGGAGGTGCGCCATGCTCAGGCTCTTCTTGGCTCTCATTGAGCTCATTCGCGCAATCGGGCGGGGGTGCAGGAGGCTCCCCCGCCAAGCCGCCACCGCGCTCGGCGCGCCCGAAGCTGGAGGATCGCCCCGCCCTGAACAACTGTGGTGGTGCCTCGCCCTTGTCCTCCCCATGGCCCTGTTCGCGGCCGTGCTGATCCCGCAGCTAATGCTGGTCATGTCGCCGTCGATCGAGGCCTGGATCGTTCGGAAGGCGCCCGGCCCGATCGAGCGGGGCGACTATGTCATGTTCACGCTGCGGCATCCGATCGCCGGTCCCAAGCCGATCCTCGTCACGAAACATGCGCTCTGCCTGCCCGGCGATCGGCTGACCATGATCGAGACGCCATCGCTCCAGGCTGTCCACGCCACCGACGGCCGCTATTTCTGCAACGGCGCGCTGCTGGGGGTCAGCCTGCCTGTCGCGCACAACGGCATGAAGCTTGAGCATATGCACTGGAGCGGAATCATCCCCAAGGGGATGATCTATGTCGGCTCGCCCCATCCCCGCGGCTTTGACAGTCGCTATTTCGGATTGCTGCCGACGCGCCGCCTCACCCGCATCGAGCGTGTCCTGTGAGCGCGCGACTGGTCATGACCGGCATCGCCGGCGCCGCGCTCGCCATGCCGACCATCGCGATGGCGGAGGCA
Organism: Sphingobium sp. SA916; assembly: GCF_002894065.1. Taxonomy (NCBI): domain Bacteria; kingdom Pseudomonadati; phylum Pseudomonadota; class Alphaproteobacteria; order Sphingomonadales; family Sphingobiaceae; genus Sphingobium; species Sphingobium sp. SA916. The sequence goes on along the minus strand of NZ_LXYF01000014.1, from coordinate 42,701 downwards.
CGCCCGCCAGCCCCGCAGCAGCGGCAGGGATATTGGTGGTATGAAGCGCCTCCCCCGAAGGAGGACAGCGAGGCCGAGGAGGCGGTCAAGAAGCCCATCATCCCGCCCATGGCCGAGCTCGCGCGCTGGACGCCGCCGCACATCCGCAAGCTCATCGAGGAGCAGCGCGATTATGCGGCGACGGTTCTGACGGTCGATGCCGTCGCCGATTTCTGGCGGCTCCAGGATTTCGCCCGGCGCAAGGCCCGCGCCTTTGCCGGCGTGACGCAGATCGCGATGCTCCAGCATCCTGAACTCAACTCCAAATCCGCCAACCCCATGGTCGGCGACGCCCGGTCGGAAATGACCGCCGAGAAGGATCTGATCCGTCGATCCTATCTTCGCGCACAGGGGCGGGATTTCGCGCTCGTCATGTTCTCGCGGTCGAGCTGCGGCTATTGCCGGGTGCAGTGGCCGATCATCCAGCGCTTCCAGGAGGAGATGGGCTGGCAGGTGACGCTGCTCGATCTAGATCGCCGGCCCGATGTGAAGGAACGCTTCGGCGTCGAGGTCACGCCGACCACGATGGTGATCCGCCGGGGCAGCGCGCAGCGGATGACGATCGCCACCGGCGTCGAGGCTTATCCGACTCTCGCCCAAATGGCCTATCAGGCGGTTCGCCTGCTGCGCGGCGACATCAGGCCCGAGCAGTTCATGACCGGCGCGGGTGAGGAAGCCGGTTTCTTCGATGCCCTCGCCAATGGGCCTGTGTCGGCCACGGACCCGCGCGCGCTTGGCGGCAATCTTCTGGACACCGGCACTGGGGAGCAACCATGATGCGCGCGCTGTTCCTGCTCGGCATTCCCGGCCTCGTCGTTGGAACGGGATCGGCCGGCGCGCAACCTGTGACCCGCGAGCAGGCGATGCGCGCGGCGATCCATCCGGTCGGTGACGCAAGGACCATGCAGGCCTGGCTCTCCCGGGTGCCGGTCACGCGCACGTTCCCCGACGATTTTGCTGCGACGCTCAAGGGCCATGGCCCCGCCTTCGTCGTCGAGATGAGCACGACAGAAGGCTGTGTCGCGTGCGGCGATCTCTGGACCAAGCTCTCCGCGCTCGGACGCCAATATGGCTGGCGCGTGCGGGTGATCAGCGGCCAGGAGGCAATGATCCGGTCCGGGCGGCTTGGGCTTCCCTGGGTCGGACATCCCGTCGCCTGGGCGCGCCCGCTCGCCGATGACCAGCGCATCGTGCCGATCGCTATCGGCACGGACCATGCGCCAAATCTCGCGCGCAATATCTATCTCGCGGCCAAGATGCTGACCGGGGTGCGCCCGGATGTCGGCGTGCGCGCCATGGCGAAATTCACCGGCATCGTGGGGCAGCCGGTGGTCCGATCGGGCAGGCGCTGACGATGCCGCGTCCGGCCCTCCCTTCCTTATCTCCTGTGGAGCCTCCTATGCTTGGCCCTCTTCGCCGCGCTCTTCGCTCGCCGCTCGTCCTGCTGGCCCTGGCCCTGCTGCCATCGGCACCGGCCCGTGCGCAAAGCTGGGCCGAGAGCTGGTTCGACAATGTCACCTATACCTCGCCTGGCAGCTTTGAGGACCAGACGCGCGGCTATATCACCGCTGGCGGCATGTCGGGCCGGGTCGATGTGCATAATGACTATCTGATGTCGGTGAGCCTCCCCAAGGTCAGGGCCGGCTGCGGCGGCATCGACATGTTTCTGGGCGGCATGTCGTTCCTCGATCCCGACTATCTCGTCCAGAAGCTGGAGAGCATCCTCCAGGCGGCGCCGGCGGTCGCGTTCCAATATCTGCTCGAAACGCTTGATGAAAAAATGGGCAATATTATCAGCAAGATGGAGGCGGCGACCAATTTCTTGAATTCCATCCAGGTCAACGACTGCCGCCTGGCAAACCGCATGGTCCAGATCGCCAAGGGCGACGACAATATGTCGGGCATCATCGAGGAGATGACGGGCTACCGCTCGGTGAAGCAGGGCTTTGCCAAAAGTTACCAGCAGAGCCGGGAGAAGATTGAGGCCAACAGCAACAACCCGACCGAGGATTTGAAGGACGCGCTGGCGAACTGCCCCGCCGAGGTGACGGACATCTTCAGGACCGGCTCGCTCCTCTCGCATGCCGCGGCCCGCGTCGGCGCCGGCGACTGGGCGAGCGTCATGCGCGCCCGGGTTGGCGACGTCTATATGCGCTGGGATACGAACGACAAGGTGCCGCTGTTCACGGCCATCCCCCAATGTCCCGCGCAGGATACTGAAAGCGCCCAGGATTTCCTGACGGGTCGCGTCCAGCGCCGATCGCTCAACATTCCTCCGAGCGGCGCGGACTGCGGGCAGGATGGAACCGGCCGGGGCGCGCTGGTTCTGGCGCGCGAGCGGATGCTGTCCATCGCGACCAAGATCCGCACCCGGTCGGCCTTGTCGGCGGAGGAACGGCAATTTGTCGCCAATGTGCGGACGCTGCCGATCTACCGGATGCTCGAATGGGGTGTCCGGCAGGGCGTCGTCGACTCCGTCATCGCCGATACCGATGAGCTGGTCGCCCTGACGCTCGCCTATCAGATGCTGAACGATCTCACCCGCACGATCGATTTCACGGTCAGCAATGCCGAGCGCGGAACGACGGCGGCGGGTGCCGCCGACGGAGCATCGACCAACATCTGCCAGACCCGCATCCTCACCAAGGGCATCGAGCAGCTGCGCGACCTGCGCGACGAGGTTCTCCGCCAGCGGGCACAGATGCGCCAGAGCTATATGGCCGCCCTGTCAGCGGCCAACCTCTCCGCCAACTATGCCGGCCTGCTGCGGGTCCGCGACCGCGATGCCCGCGACGCCGCCGGCACCGCCGCGCGCAATCAATAGGAGCGTTCCCAATGCGCCGCCCTTTTCGGCTATTCCCCGCCCTGCCCGCCTTGGCCTTCGCCCCGCCCGCTTTTGCCATCGATGCGAGTTTCCATACCTATGACGGCTTCGCCGAGACGGTCGATGCCTTCAGGCAGGTATCGATGATCTTCGGCGATCCGCGCTATGAGACGCTCGTGCTGATCATCGCCACGGCCGGGATTGCGCTGGGCGCGGTCGTCGCCAGCGTCCGCGGATCGGGCATGGGCATAGTCGGCTTCGGTTTCCAAATATTGTTCGGGATTGGCCTCTTCACCGGCCTCATCGCGACGACGGGAACGGTCCATGTCTATGACCGCGTGCGCAACGCCTATCAGCCCGTGGGTGATGTCCCGAACCTGCTCGTCCTTGTGGCGGGCGCGACCAACATGATGGAGCGCGCGCTGGTCGAGACGATCGACGACAACACCATCGATCCCGAAGCCAAGATCGAATTTGGCGCGGGCGGGCACAGCTTCGACCTGTTCCTCAATGCCGTGAGCCCGCGCGGGCCGATGACCGACACCTTCCTCGACGCAACGATCAAGGATTATGTCCGCCAATGCTATCCGGTAGCGCGGGTGTCGTCGGCCTATGGCGTGGACGACGACCAGCTCTTCCGTACATCGACCGACCTACCCAGCGCCTTTGCCGCCATGGCAGGGCCAGCGACCTTCTCGACGGTCTATACCGAGACCGACAAGGGCGGGACCACAGTCAGCTGCACCGACGCCTGGACACATATCTCGGACCGCCTCTCCGATCCCAATCTGTTCGAGGGCTATACGCGCCAGATTTGCGCGCGGACCGGCTTCGATGCCACGAACGCCGCACAACTGGCGCGCTGCCGGGAGCAGCTTGGCGAGATGGGGCAGATGATGCTGGGCCACCCGCTGAGCGCCCAGGCGTTCATGACCCATATCCTGCTGGGCAACAGCGTCGGCGACGTGCTGTTCGAGGATTCCCCCGCTACAGCTGCGCGCGTGATGGCCAACCGAGCGGTCGTGTCGAACGGCCTTGCCGCCATGTCTGTCGCGAATGAGTGGATGCCGACGATGAGGGCCACGGTGTTCGGCATCATGCTATTCATGGTGCCGATCGCCCTCCTCTTCATCCTGACGCCCATCAATCTGCGTGTCGCGAGCTTCGCGCTCGGCATGTTCGTGTTCGTGGCCCTCTGGGGCGTGATCGATGCGGGGATCTATCAGCTGACGCTGGGCCGGGCGATGGCGACGCTGGAGGAACTGCGGTCCAATGCCGTGGCAGCCAATGCCTGGCTGCTGGCGCCTTCCGCGTCGATGAAGGCACTCGCGATTTTCGGCAGCTATCGGACGGCGGCTGCCGGGCTTGCCGGGGCATTTGTGTTCACGGTCTTCCGGTTCAGCGGCAATGTCTTTACCTCCTTCACGTCTGGATCGCTCGGCATCGCCAGCCAGGCAACCTCGGCGGTAGCACCCATGGCGACGAGCGAGGGTCAGGCCTCGGCCCTTGAAGCGCAGGCGTCTGCCATGGGCACCCGATCGCGCGCGGCGGCGGCATCGAGCTTCGGCGATTTCGGAGAGCGGACGACGTTCGGATCGAACCGGACCTATGGCGAAGCGGGACACATATTGGGCGAACGCCCCGGCGCTGCCGGCGGCACAGCCTTCGCGCTGGGAGGGATTGAAGGCGCCCGTCAGTTGGGCGCTCTCTCCCCTGCCCTTGGCAGCCGCGATCTCTCTGACCCGCAGGTCGCGCGCGCGGTACAGGCGAACGCGGCGACGACCGCAATCCATCAGTTTGCCGAAAAGGACGCTTTGCGTGATCTCGGCACGACCTATTTCGGTCAGGGAGAAGCCGGCGAGAAATCCTTCGCTGCCTTCTCCCAGAATCTCGTCCAGTGGCGCGCCTTCGGAGATAGCCGCGCCTATGGCATGCTGATGGACGGCGCCACGCGGCATTTCGAACGCGCAGGCTATTCCGCCCAAGATGCGCGCCTCAAGGCGTCCGGCGTGATCGGTGAAGCGCAGGCCGATCCCACATTCGGGAAGCTCATCGCCAATGCGTTCGACCAGCAGCAGATGCTCGCCAATGACCTAACCGCCGCTCAGGTGCAGGTCGGCGCGATGGAGGGCCGTCGCGATTATGCGGGCGCCAATGTCACAGGCATCGAGCGCGCCAATGTCGCGACCGAGCAGGCCTGGCGGACCGGCGGTAATGCGGGACATCGCGAAGCGGCTGCCATGCTCGGGCTTCCCCTCGACACGACGTCGAAGCGCATCGGCTTTATCAACGCGCTCACCGGCGAGGCACGAAGCTCGGCTATTTCGCAACTCTCCCGCGCAACCGGCCGGAATGAGGCCCAAGTGATGGCAGCGCTGGAACGCTATAATGCCTCTGTCCAGGTCGGGACGGCCGATGGAGCGATAGCGGAGGCGGCGCGCGAGGGCACGAGCGTCTACGGACGGACAAATGAAGCGGCCGGCTACGACTTCGCGGAGCGTTCCGGCAAGCTTGACGCGCAGCGCGAGGTCGGCACCGGCGGAACCCGCGCAGCAGCCCGGATTGGCGAACAGCGGCGCCAGTCTGAAAATTTCGGTTTCGCCGAGGGCGCGGAAGCCGCAGGCGTGCCGACGCGCGAGGCAGCGCGGCTGGACAGCTTCATCCAGGCTCTGAGCCGGACGGCTGGCAACCAGGTCGATATGACGGAGGGCGGAGCAGCGGGCATTGCTGATCGGGCACGCAACGAACGGATGACCGCCATCGTCGACAGGGAGCGTTTGACCCGCATGCAAGGCTTGTTGGCCGAGAATGGCATCAGCTTGAGCAAACGCCAGATTGCCATGGACCAGAATGGCGACCTAAACCTCAACCTGACGCCCGATACAGCGGCGGCCATGTGGACGGCCGGGCTCATCAACGAAAGCCAGCTCGGCGCCATCGCCAATGGCGGCCGCGCGCGGTTCAATTTCGCGCATAATGACCTTCTCGTGTCCAGCGGAACCGCCTTCAGCCGTTCGGCGCGCAGCGATACCAGCACACGGTTCGAGGCGGGCAAGCAGGCCGGTCCCGACACCATCGAGCATTTCATGGGCGGCGGTGCCGAGGGTCAGGCGATGATGGCCGATTGGCTGCGTGGCGGGTTCGAGATGGACCGGAAAGGCGAGTGGCGGCTGAAACCCCAGGTCGCGGACACGCTCCAGCGGGACGTGCAGGCGGTGATGGTTCAGACGGGTTGGCAGCGGTCGCTTTCACGTAGTTCGGGTCATCAAATCTCCCATGGGTTCAGCGTCCAGGGAGAGTTGGCCAGCGGCGTGGGAATATCGGATGGGACATCGATCGGACACCAAAAAGGTCAGTCAGCGCGCACGACGAGCGGCAGAGCCAGCGTGCAATTCGGGGCTACCACTAACGATCAAGGCATCAGTAACACTGAGGCTCGCGCATCAATCGATGTTGTCAATTACGACACCCGTTCAGCCATAGCGAACGCCGAACGTGCCGCCTCAAGGTCCCACAACCCCGAGGCCACGTTTGCCAATGAACTAAGCCGCCAAATTTTGGGAGAGGGCGGCTTACGCAATAAGTATCTTGTTGATGGCGATGCTGGCCGCGGGCTCGGTGACCTTCTCGCGCCGATCACGTCGAATGAACAGCGCACGATTTTGGAGAGCGGGAGGTTCTCTGGCGATCGCGATCACGGTGCTTGGGATGGCGATTCAGAATTCAAAAAGCGCTAATGCCGGTTCGACGGGTGCGACGGATTTAGTGGATTTGCCGGGTTCAGAGGAGACCGGACGTCAGTCGGATCGTTCAGATACGGCATCACCCGGGGCCAGAAGACGCCAAAATCTTCTCCGCCGGAGCAATCGCCCACCCCTGCTACGTGGTCGCTGTCTACCGTCCCACGTGGTTTCGATGGAAACGCCAAGGCCTTTCGCCAATCCCACAGATATCGGCTCGCCAGATACCACATCAGAGCAAAGGGATGGAGCACGAGTGACAGGGCAAGGACAAATCCGCCATCCATCGCCTTGGCTGCACCAGGCACAAATGCCGTCGCGCACCAGAAGACCGCTGCGCTGGCCCACCAGGCTTTCGCATACCACGGCCGCCACAGCACATCCGACAGCTTCAATGTCGAAAAAGGGGCCTGACCATTGCCGTAAGTTACCGGATCCATGGCATATTCCTTTCTCAGAGACAGTATATTGAGAAGCCAGCCAAGTCACGCCTATTTGCGGCCCGATCTTGTCCGTTTCGTCAAAATGATGTATATCGCGACAGAAAGGACGAATATGGCAAGCTCTGTTCCCATTACCGGATCTGGTTCGGGTCGCGGAAAGACAATTTCCGCCAGCGACACACTTCGCCGCAAAGCCCTCGAAAAGCTGACGCTCGCGATCACCAAGGCGGTTGAATCGGCAAGCGACGACACGCTGGCCGATATTGTTGGCTCGACCGACTTGCGCCATGCGCTGACCGTCGCGCCCCGCGATATCGCGCCAGAATCTCCCGACGATATTGCAGCCATCAAGGCGGCGCGCGAAAAAACCACGCAATTCCGTGAGGAAATGGCGACCCGGTCCGGTGGGATGTACGATCGCACCCAGGTCGCCGCGATGCTCGGCGTTTCGACAGCCGCGATTGAGAAGCAGCGCCAGCGCAGGCAGATTTTGGGGGTCTCTTATGGCTCGGAGATCCGCTACCCAGCGGCCCAGTTCGTGAATGGCGAGACTGTGGGGCACCTGAAGCGCATTCTCGAAGCCTTCGATGATACCAATCCGTGGCAACAACTGATGCTCCTTACCACCCCACTGGAGGGATTTGAGGCCGAGCCGAGGACGCTCCTCGAATTGCTGGCGCGCAGACCCAATGACGATACCCTCCGCCAGCTTGTGGCGCTCGTTTCAGACTGGGCGAACTGAGCGATCATGGCCGAAGCTGCTTTGCGCCGTATTGCCGCGGGAACCTCCTTGCACCGCATCCATCGCACCCATCATTCGGCCATATTTTTCGGCCCTATCGGATCAGAACCACAAGGCCGCTTCGATGCGCCGGATGGCAGCTTCAAGATCCTATATGCGGCGCGATCTTTGGAGACCGCCTTTGGCGAAACGCTCGTGCGCTCTCCGCAAAATCCTTTCGTACTTTCCACAGCAGTAGCCGCTCGGGTTCGCAGTGAATTGCTCGTGACCAGCACCCTGCGCCTCTATCCCCTCGTCGATGGCGGCGTATCAAAGCTCGGCCTTTCGTTCACCGATCTTCACGGCGATGCCTATGCAAAGACATGGGCCGTGAGCGCGCATATCCATGGCGCCACGAACGCGGACGGCATCCTTTATACATCGCGCTTCGACAATCAGCGCTGCGTCGCCATTTTTGATCGCGCCGCCTCATCGATCGCCGAAAGCTCTAAAATCAACCTCCCCTTCCCACCCTCTGAAGCCGCCAAATTGTCTGAAAAATTTGGCAAAATCTATGTTGAGCCATAGTCGACAATAGGCCATGGTTGCACCCATTAACGCGACAAAGATTTATGAAAACGGACATCGATCATCTTCCCGCCAATAAGCGCCGCGAACTTGATCGCGTTGTTCAAATTCTTTTCGAGGAATTTGAAGACGCCCACGGCAAACCTACGGGGGATCGGAAACTTGGTCGCATTCTGAAGATCATCCTTTTCGGCTCCTATGCGCGTGGCGGCTGGGTCGATGAACCGCACACCGCAAAGGGATACCAATCCGATTTCGACCTCTTGGTGATCGTGAACCAGAAGGAACTCACTGACCGGGTAGATTATTGGGAAAAAGCCGAGGAGCGCCTATACCGCGAGCGAGAAATTTCAGGCAATCTCAAGACACCCGTTAATTTCATCGTGCACTCCCTCCAAGAGGTGAATGACGGCCTTGCCCATGGCCGCTATTTCTTCATGGATGTGGCACGCGACGGCATAGCCCTGTACCAGGTCGATGAAACAGAACTTCATTTGCCTCGCCCCAAGACGCCACAAGCCGCATTGGAGATGGCGAATGAATATTTTGAAGAGTGGTTTCCTGGAGCCGCCGACTTTTCTGATAGTGCAGCACATCTAATCAATAAGGGCCGCTACAAGCGCGCGGCATTCCTACTGCATCAAGCGGCAGAGAGTCTTTATCACTGCGTGCTTCTTGTCTGCACCTTTTACACGCCGCACGTTCACAACCTTAATTTCCTTCGAAAACAGGCCGAGAAAATCTCCCCTCTCCTCATTGACGCTTGGCCGCGTACTAGTAAAGCTGATCGGGCTCGCTTCGAAAAGCTGAAGGATGCTTACGTCAAAGCGCGGTACTCCAAGCATTACCGAATTTCAGAGGAAGATTTAGACTGGTTATCCACCCATATCGAACAACTTGGCCAAACCGTTCATGATCTTTGCCAGCAAAGAATTGAGGCATTTCGCACCCAGCAATAAGGCACTGCATAATCAGCTATCAGCAGGTCTTCTGCCCTGCGAGGAGAGCATTTTCGGCAGGCCGAACGCTTGTAAATAGAGATATGCTAAATTCTTTTTTTGCCATCATATGCCATTATGGCAAGTGCATTTTCTTCCCCTTTCGCGTTTTTCTCCAAAATCGGTTTTTGGCAGTGCGCTCAAAATCGCGCGAGATTGAAAACCGGCTTGACTTCAGCACATTGCTGTGAGGCCTGCGGTCGGGCGGTCTACCGCGAGAGTGTCAATCCCGCGAAACGCGGCCGAAGGCGTGACTAGCGCCTTGCTGTTCCCAAGCCAGATTAGCTCAGCATATCGAGGCAACGCCGCGGCGGTGGAACAGGTATAACGCACCATACTTGATGATCTGCGGCATAAGGACATTAGGTCGATCGCGCAGGGGCCGTTTTTTGCGCGTGAATAGGAATTATGTTAATAGCAGAACCGCAACTGTCCATGTCCGGTGTCGATTCCCGAAGATCGCTGGACTTTGACAGACACAGTAACAACTTACCCAAGATCGCTGGACAGAAATCACCTTCAATCGGTGGATTCTTCCCTTAGATCTCTGGATTTTTATCGTGTTAAAACCTGCGAATTCAGGGACATCCGCAATACCAGCCCAAATTGCCTGTTTATCCTTTATGTTCCGATTTGCAGTCAACCTTGTCCACCGATTAAAGGGAAAAGTCCAACGATCTCAGGGAATCTCATTTCCCGCAAACCCGCTAAAATCCGTGCTGGCCTGTTCATTTAACTTCGGGAATCGACAGCAGCCACCAGCGCCACAACCAGAACCGGGCGGAATGCCTCGAAGTCGATGACCCGGCCCAGTTCCTCCAGCGGATCGCCGTGCGCCGAAAGCCGCTTCAGGTGATCCGATATCCGAACAATCCTGCCTGCCGCATCGCTGCCTCCTGTCAGGCCCAGTGAACCAAATCCCGCGCTGGTTGGACAGGGGTTTTTGGAGGTGCCCATCTATATGCAAGTCTGGGAACAGGATGTTCCGGCCCGGAGGCATCCCCCGATGATCAGATCCGCCCCCCAACTTTGCGCCATCACCTCGACCGCGCGACAGCGGAAATACCCCTCCCCCCGCCCCAACGAGCCCAGCAACGGCGACAGATCGACCAGTTTCTTCGCAATCACATGCACAACCTCGCCCTCCCGCTGGGTGCTTTGCACTCGACAAGCTTGGAGCAAAGGCTGGCGTGTGTTATCCGGACCGGACACGCGCACAGGTAATATCGGATGTTCAAAATTTCAATCCGACCTCCAGTCCATAAGTGCGGGGTTCGCCATACACGCTGCTGAGGAAGCCGATTTCCGACATCAGGCCAAGCGCACCCACCCGATACAGCTTGTTGAAGGCGTTATCCACGAACAGTGCGGCGCCGATCCCGCTTCCCCCGATATTGTCCCAATTCAATCGCGCTTTGGCGAGAGCGTAGCCATTTTCGATGCCGTCGACATCCCTGTCATCCAGCGGCACGCGGCTTTGATAGGAGACGTTTGCGCTCAGGGTAAGCTGGCCCATCTGTTCTGGAATGGGCAGCCTGTAGGCGATATTTGCGCCTGCCTGATGATGGGGAATGCCCCTCATCTGAAATTCACCGACTATCGCGCCCTTAAGGACGTTGACGTCGACATAGGAATAATAGGCGCCCAATTTAAGACCATTGTTGAGCGCCAGGGACGCTTCAAGCTCCAGGCCGTAATTTTCCTGTTTCGCAGAATTGGTGATGACCGTGACCACGGTATCCGCCTGGCCGTCGCCGTTGGTGTCGATGCCGATGGGGTTCTGCTTTTGGACATTCTTGCCCAGTTGATAGAAGATGGCGGCCGTCGTATTCAGATAGCCAGCACCCACGTCGAACCTGTTCTTGAGGCCAAGTTCATATTCCTGAACCGTTTCGGGGTTGAACGGCCGGAGCGCCGCCTCGCTTTGGGCGCGAAGGCTGAAGCCGCCAGCCCTGAAGCCCCTCCTTGTGGAAGCGTATGCGGTGAGGTTTTCGTTCGGCTCGTACTGTAGCGTCGCATCCCATGTGAAGGCATCCCAACCCTTCTTGTTCGAGAATGAGCATTGGGCGATCGGCGGAGCAGGCGTTGCCGGATTGTTGTCCGGATCGAAGGCGCACTGATTGAGATTTGGCCGGATCGGAGCGACGCGCACGGAGCGCTTGTCATTATTATAGCGCAGACCGCCGGAAAGGGTCAGGGTAGGCGTGAACGCGTAGGACGCGGCTCCATAGAAGGCGTAGGTCTCGGCTCTGGCGTCGGACGGGTTGTCCCCGGAGAACAGGCTGGCCGGAGTGGTCAAAAGCCCGGCAGGACCTCGTCCGCCCAAGATCATGAGCTCCGGCAAGGATACACCCTGCGATAGCTCAGATCCCTTTTCGAGAAAATAGAAACCGCCGACGGTATAGTTCAGCTTATCGCCCAGCGTCTTGCCCTGGACCTGCAGCTCCTCGCTGTAGTTCTTCGCATGCACGGTTTGGAAGGGACTCAGGATAAAGCCCGGAATGCCGTCATAATCCTGAACGTTGGACCGGGAAACTTCCCGGTAGCCGGCGATATTCTTGATCGTCACGCCACCCAGGTCGAAGGTCGTCTTGTTCTGGATTCCAAGGTTCCGATTGTGCTCGTAGGGCAGGCCGGTGACATCAAGGTTGCCGCCGTCGCCGGACGCGATGTCCATCCGGTAGCGTTTGGCGGCGAACAGCGCGCGTGCCTGGGCGAGCTGCGCTGAAAAATCGGTGAGCGGCAATCCCAGCCGACGAAGTCCCTCCTGGCGTGCAAGCGGCGTGGTGTCAGTCGCGGGATTGTTCCTGAGCGCGGTGAGGAAGACGGCTGTCCCATGCTCCTTGGCCTTGAAATAGTCCAGGATGAACAAGGATTCGAGTTCCTCCGTCGGCTTCAGAAGCAGGGACGCGCGGAAGGTTTTGAAATTCTGGTCGTCATAATCGCGACCGTTCGACACGTCGCGCGAGAAGCCGTCGCGCTCGCGCCTTTTGCCGGCTATGCGGAAGGCTGCCTTGTCGCCCAAGGGCACATTGAGCATCCCGTAGACTTCGCGCAGGTCGTAATTTCCAATGGAACCTCTGACTTCGCCTTCCAGAACATCCTTGGGGTGGTTCGGCTCGACAAGAACGGCGCCGCCAGTGACGTTCCGGCCGAACAGGGTGCCTTGCACGCCCTTCAGCACCTGAACGGACTGAAGATCGTAAAGGGACTGGCCAAATCCGTAGGGCCGAGGTTGCACGACCTCGGCGAAATACGTCCCGACCGCCGGGTCGGTCAGCAACTGGGATTCCTGCGTCCGCTGTCCGCGGATGGCGATCACCGCGACATTGCGCAGCGATGCGGCGGTCGTGATCTTCAGCGATGGAACGTTCAGATCGGCGACGCTGCGGACACCTTGCTGCTTGAGGGCCTCGCCCGACAATGCCGTCACCGCGATCGGAACGTCTTGCAGCGATTCTTCGCGCCGACGTGCCGTGACGATGATCTCTCCCGAATTCTCCGGCGCGGCCGCCTGAGGCGATGCGTCTTGCGCAAGAACACCAGCACTTGGCAGAACCGCGCCTATGGCGCAGGCCGACAAAAATAGACGATAGTTTTTCATATTCCCCTCCATATTATCCCTGAATATTTGCGCCTCGGTCACTTTCCGAAAAATTTATGGCCCAATATGATTTTCTTATTTGTTCCCCGATGCCCAAAATGATCGCATATCGTGATCCGGGTCTTTCACGACGTGACTTTTGACGTCGAAGAACATCACATCGCGATGCACTGTCGAATAATCGGGCCATTTGGGTATGGTCCGGTTGTTCGGATCGCCGTGTCGGGCGAATGCGATCCACGTCATCGACATTTGCGTGGCCACCGCCTTGGGATCGGGTCCAGGGCCGACCAGCTTGGGAACGACCTCGGTCGTATTGAAGACAAGCGGCAGGTCCAGGGCATGCGTGGATTTGAGCAGACCACCCAAAGCGGGCGTGCCCCACGCCAGCCGATAGAGCCAGACCTTCGCGGCCTTTTGCTCCAGTTTGCGCTCCGCCAATTTGGTCGACATGCCGATCATGCCGCTCTGCGTCAGTATGTCGACAAGGATGTCCGTCGGCGATGCGCTGGGGTTGCGGCTTCTATAGAGAGCCAGTGCTGGCGCTGCCTGCTCCTTGAAAGTCGCTTGCAGACGTTCCTCAACATCAGCCCAGCTATATTTGCCGAACTTGGGATCATGCAGCAGGAACTGGCTCGCTTCGTTCGCCGTGGTCCCGATCATGATCGGGACGTCTGCGGAGATTTCGGGCGCATCCGGATCGAAGGGATCGCGCGGCAATGCGATACCGTCAACCACAGGCGAGAAGCCGACAGCGGAGAAGCCTATGCGGGCGTCCTTGCCGGGCAACGGCCGTGCCGCCGCGCGACCGGCGGCTGCCATTAAATCGGCCGTCGGAACATCCAGCAATTTCCTGGCGTCGGCGGGGGGGATGTCAAGTTCCTCCAGTAGCGCCGCTGCCAGGATTTCCCCTGTGGATTTCGGCGTCATCTTCAAGCCTGGACCGCTCTGGATGATTGCGCGGTGGAACAGGCCCTTGGCTTGAGGCATCGCCAGGATGACGCTGACCTTCCATCCACCGCCAGACTCGCCGAAGATCGTGACATTGTCCGGGTCGCCGCCAAAGGCGACCGCATTATCGCGTACCCACTCCAGCACGGCCACGATGTCCAGCATGCCCACGGCGCCCGAAGAGGCGTATTCTGGGCCAAGCAGTTTGTCGAGCTGCGTATAGCCAAGCGCGTCGAGCCGGTGATTGACAGTGACCACCACCACGTCACCCTGCGCGGCCAATTGCCGTCCGTTATATATCGGGCTGGAACCTGATCCGAGGGCGAATGCTCCCCCATGCAACCACACCATGACAGGACGTTTCCGTCCGTCATTCAAGGCAGGCGTCCACAGATTGAGGAAGAGGCAGTCCTCGCTGGCCGCTTCGCTTTCGGTATGGCCCATAAGTTCAGCGATAGGAGATTTCTCGCCGACATGAAGGCCCGGAATGATGCCCTGCGGCGCACTATCCCCAAATGCCAGGGCATCTTGCACCACCTTCCAGGGTGTTGGCTTTCGGGGCGGGATGAAGCGATTGGCTCCCCCCGTAGGGGCGCCGTAGCGCAATCCCTTGAAGGACTGGACACCGGCCTCAATCGATCCACGGACAGGTCCGTTGGATGTGAGGACCACTTCCGTCCTGGGCGGATTGGAGGTGGTCGCGCCAAACACCGACGAACCCATGCCGCCTGCCGAAGCGGCGCTCACAACCATGACCGTGAGCGCTGACCTGCGCGTGAAGTTGCCCGCTTCATCCTTGCCATTCATTGGACCTCTCTTTTCCTGCTTATGGATGACGGTTTGCCGTCTTGAGAGAATCCTATGCGCGGGCGCGCTCGTTAAACTAGTACCCCCATTTCCTCGGTCTCTGCATCAGGTCGAGAGACTTTGCCTGTGTTCGTCCCTATGTCAGCCTGGCGTCAATGCCACCAACGTCTGAATAAAAATGCAGACGCGACAAACTGCCGACGCTCCGCCTCGTCCGGATCGCCGGTCATGATGCCTTCGGCGACGTTGATCCAAGCCTCGATGAATTTCGAAACATCAGGCTTTGCAATCGTAATATTTTGTGGAAATAATTTGCTGTTACAGGCGCTAAGCGCCTTTCGCCACATTTTCACCAACGGGTTGAAGATAAGGCGATCATGTACAGCAAGCAGACGACCGAGCGCCCTGACCGGATCGCTATTTTCAATATCTTCTCTCATCCCGCAAATAATGGACTGTAACCAGGGACGATCGGCGGTTGTGATGTTCTTTGCGGCTTCCCGCGCGATCTCGCAGTCCAACGCAGTAACATATGTCGCATATTGCACTTCGTCGAAGCCATTCGCCGCAAGATAGCCGAACACACGCCTTTGCAATGTGGACGAATTTTGTCCCGCCATCATCACGCCCTTCCCGCGACCGGGACGACACTCCACCATTCCCGCGTCTTCCAGGATGCGGATGGCCTGCCTGACACGCCTCAGCCCCACATTATAATGCTCTACGATTTTATTTTCGAAACTGATGCGACTTGCATCAGAACTGCTGGTGATACCGTCGCGGAACAGATGATTGGCCAGCAAGATGGCCCCGCGGTCGCCGGTATTATGCTCTGTTGCAACCGCATGATCCCGGGGGATCTGCACAGCCGAGCCATAGCGGGTCAGCAGGCAGCATTTTAGGGCAACCGCGAACTGGCTTGAGCCGCAACTTCCCGTTTCATCAGTCGCTGCAACCAAGTGTGTCGATTGCTCGCCGGGCCGCCCGACGAGGTTAGCTTCTACAGGGGCGCCGCCTTTAAGCGCGTAATTTCCCATGAGGTCCATGAGCGCCATGGTAAGAATGGCCACCGCATTGCCGGTTTCGTAAGCGGCGGATTGATAATATCTGCTCTCCGCCTCAACGGATGCGCCGTCGACGCTAAAGTCTTCCACGCCCTTTTCGGGTTTGCCTGTGAAAGCGATAGGACGACGCTGCCCCAGAATGCGGACTACAATGGCCCGCAAAATCTCTGTGGCCTCGCACAATTCAGCGACTGTTACCCCGCTCAGGCAGAAGTGATTTGCAATCACTTGCACCACCTTGCCCACCGGAGGCAGGGCCGATGTAACCCCGCCATTTCTGCCACTCTTCATTCGGATCAGGCCACGGGAGTCAAGAATTCCAATTGCTTCGCGTATCGTTTCCCGGCTGCACTGATAGCGCCCGATCAGATCATGCACGGTCCAGGGTGCCGGGCCGAGAAATTCTGACAATGAAGGCAATTCGGCCTCGATCAAGGTAGCAAGCGCCAAGCCACGCTTCTCTTTGCTGCCCCCAGCGGTGAGCTTATAAAGGGAAGGTGCATCGAAGGGCTGGGGCACTGACCAGGCTGTGTGGGCGCCGCCCACTGCAGATTGCAAATCGCTCACCTTTGCTCCCCTTCTGCTCATCCAATCGGCTTTGCTCCTGGCAGGCAGTAACCAAAGGCATAATCTCCTTTGTTGTGAGACTGATTTTATTGTATGGCAACGTGCCGGGGAGCATGTCTCATCAGACATCGGCTTTATGATATCATCGGGTAAATTTGCCGAGTGCCATGCATCCCGGTTTAGCTCTTTACCCTGTCCCGGATTTGCCACCGGCCAGAACGAGAGATTCGGCGCTTCATCGACCGGGGTTACGCCTTCATGCTACTCAACCTGATTGCGCAGGTCGCTGGCCCCGACGGGAGCGCCGGTCCGTGGATCAAGCGGGACAACGAGCTTGTTTCGCTGCATGACTGGCTCTGCGACGCGCTCACGCCAATGGCCCAATGGCCCGGCGCAGCGCGCGTAACGTCGCCTTTGCGGCGGACTGCGCCACGCCGTCTATACGTTGGTCGGGGATGCGCGCCTTCTGGGCACAGCGGTTCGCGCCCCCGACGCGTCAGTTCAAAGCGAATTCGCGTTCGCGGAATAAACGAATTTGAATCCAGCCTACAGCATTTGAAGAAGATTTCCTTCAGGATTGATAGACTTCGTGATCCCAGGCCCGACGCAGAGATCAGCGCCCCCAGATTGGAGTCGATCTCGATTTTAGATCGGAGCCAATGAGAATCGCTCGCCTATCAAAGATCGGTCAGCCTACCCTCAAAGGCCTCGGCGGCCAGGCCCAGTGTCTCCGCCAGCGTCGGATGCGGGTGGACGGTCAGACCGATGTCGGCGGCATCGGCGCCCATCTCGATGGCCAGCGCCGCCTCGGCGACGAGGTCGCTGGCGTTGGGGCCTACCACCCCCGCCCCGACGACCCGCCCCGTAGCCTCGTCGAACAGCAGCTTGGTCAGTCCTTCCGGCCGCGCCATCGACAGGGCGCGACCCGACGCGGCCCAGGGGATTTGCCCCTTGCCGACCTTGATCCCGCGCACATTCGCTTCGGTTTCGGTCAGCCCGACCCAGGCGATCTCTGGATCGGTATAGGCCACCGCCGGAATGACGCGGGCGTCGAAGCCGCTCTTGTGGCCCGCAGCGACCTCGGCCGCGACCTTGCCCTGGTGCGTGGCCTTGTGCGCCAGCATCGGCTGGCCGACGAGATCCCCGATGGCGAAGATATGCGGCACGTTGGTCTGCATCTGCGCATTGACCGCTATGAAACCGCGCGCATCCACCGCGACGCCGGCGGCTTCCGCGCCGACCATGCCGCCATTGGGCGTGCGGCCGATCGCCACCAGCACGCGGTCGTACCGCTCGCTCACGCTGCCGCCGCCCTTCTCGAAGGTGACGTGAAGCCCGTCATCGGCGGGCGTGACTGCGGTGACGCGCGTGCCGAGATGGATGGCCTCGCAGCGATCAGCCAAACGCTTGTGCAGCGGCTTGACGAGGTCGGCATCGGCCCCGGGCACCAGCTGATCGGTCATTTCGACGATGGTCACCTGAGAGCCAAGGGCAAGATAAACAGTGGCCATCTCCAGCCCGATGATACCGCCGCCCAGAACAAGAAGGCGTTCGGGTATGTCCTCCAGCGCCAGCGCCCCGGTCGAATCGAGGACGCGCGGATCGTCATGCGGGATGAAGTGCAGGCGCGCGGGCTCGGAGCCGGCGGCGATGATGGCGTGAGTGAACGCGATCGTCTTCTCGCCATCCGCCGACTGGACGGTGATCCGGTGGGGCGAGGTGAAACGCGCCTCGCCGTTCACGACGGCGACCTTGCGCCGCTTCGCCAATCCGGTGAGGCCGCCAGTGAGCTTCCCCACAACGCTTTCCTTCCAGCTGCGCAGGGACGCCAGATCAATGGCCGGCGCGCCGAAGCTGATGCCGTGGGAGGCCGCATCGCGGGCGTCGTCGATCACCTTGGCGGCATGGAGCAGCGCCTTGGAAGGTATGCAGCCGACATTGAGGCACGCGCCACCCAATGTGCCACGGCTGTCGATCAGGATCACCGATTGACCCAGATCGGCGGCGCGGAACGCGGCGGTGTATCCGCCCGGCCCTGCCCCGATCACGACGATGTCGGCGGAGAGATCGGCATTGCCGGCCGGGTCCGCGGCCGGGACTAGAGCGGGTAACGGGGTTGGGGCTTGCGTCGGCGCAGGCGTGACCGGCACATGTGTGGCGGCATGGGCGGCTTCGGACGCCGACAGCGTCAGCACGACCGTTCCTTCGCTCACCAAATCCCCGGCCTTGACCAGAATGTCGACCACCGTCCCGCCTTCGGGCGCGGGCACGTCGAGCGTCGCCTTGTCCGATTCCAGAACGATAATGGTTTCATCCGGCGCAACGACGTCGCCCGGCTTCACTAGCACCTCGATCACCGGCACATTCTTGAAATCCCCAATGTCGGGAATCCGGATGTCCTTGTTCTGGCCCAACATTATAATGCAATCCTTCGGAAATCGGAGAGAAGCTGGCACAGGGTCACGAGGAAGCGCGCCGCCGCCACGCCATCGACTACGCGGTGATCCCAGGAGAGGCTGACCGGCTGGACCAGCCGGGGATGGAAGGCCGACCCGTCCCAGACCGGCTTGGTCTGCGCGCGGGTCATGCCCAGGATGGCGACTTCGGGCGCGTTGATGATCGGGGTGAAATTGGTCCCGCCGACGCCGCCCAGCGACGAGATGGTAAAGGTCGCCCCCTGCATGTCGCCCAGCTTGAGCTTGCCCTGCCGCGCGTCCGCCGCCAGCTGCACCGCTTCCTGCGAAATCTCGACCAGGCCCTTGCGGTCGGCGTCCTTGATCACTGGCACCACCAGCCCCTCGGGCGTGTCCGCCGCGAAGCCGATATGATAATAGCGCTTGAGGATCAGCTCCTCGCCGTCGAGCGAGGCGTTAAAGGTGGGATGCGCCTTTAGCGCCGCCACTGCCGCCTTGATGACGAAGGGCAGCAGGGTGAGCTTCGTTCCGTCCTTCGCCTCATTGTTCAGCATCTGGCGGAAGGCTTCGAGATCCGTGACGTCGGCCTCGTCGAAATTGGTGACCTGCGGGATGAGAATGGCGTTGCGCTGAAGATTGGCCCCGGAAATCCGCCGGATCTTGGACAGAGGCGCGCGTTCGACCGGGCCGAACTTGGCGAAGTCCACCTGCGGCCATGGCAGCAGGCCAAGCCCGGAGCCTTGGGCGGCCGGCGCGGATGCCCCCGCGACACGGTCCTTGACCCAGGCCTGGACATCCTCGCGCGAGATGCGGCCTTTCGCGCCGGTGCCGGTCACCTGCGTCAGATCGGCGCCCAGTTCGCGCGCGAAACGACGAACGGAGGGCGGAGCATGAGGAATGGTTGGTGAAGTGGCGCCGGAAGCTGTATCGGTCGGAGCGGCGGACGCCACCGATGGCGGCGGTGCCGACGCGACCTGGGGTTGCGGCGGTGCTACCGCTGGAGCGGCCTGGGCGGGCGGCTCCGTCACGGCAGACGCTGCCCCTTCGCTGATCTCCAGTTTCAGGAAGGGCGATCCGCAGCTGACCTTGTCCCCCGGCTGCACGATCACCTCGCGAACGATGCCGCTCGTCGGCGAGGGGACGTCGAGCGTCGCCTTGTCGGATTCCAGCACCAGCAGCGTCTCGTCGGCCGCGACCATGTCCCCGGGCTTGACCAGCATTTCGATGACGGGGACGTCTTTGAAATCCCCGATGTCGGGGATGAGGATGGTTTCGATATTGCTCATGATCAGCAGCTCCAGGACGCCAGGGCTTCAGAGTCGATGGCGTAGCGCTTCAAGGCATCGGCCAGCACCGTGCGCGCAATCGCGCCTTCGCTCGCCAGGGCGTCGAGAGCGGCCAGCACGATATGGTGGCGATCGACCTCGAAGAATTGGCGCAAGGCCTGTCGGGTGTCGCTGCGCCCGAAACCGTCGGTGCCCAGCGTGATGAAACGGCCTTCGATGAACGGGGCGACCAGCTGGGGATAGGCGCGGACATAGTCGGTCGCGGCGACGACCGGAACCTTCGGGGCCAACTGACTGGCCAAATGGCTGCGGCGCGGTTGGGCGTCCGGGTGCAGGCGATTGAATCGCTCCACCTCGCGCGCGTCGCGCGCCAGTTCCGAGAAGCTCGTCACGCTGAACACATCGGCGGCGATGCCGAAATCCGCCTTGAGCAGCGCGGCGGCCTCGCGCACTTCACGCAGGATCGCGCCGGACCCCATCAATTGCACGGTCGGCCCGTCCGGTTTGGTGGTTGCTTCCCCCAGCCGGTAGAGTCCCTTGACGATATCCTCCTCGACCCCGGCCGGCAAAGACGGCTGGGCGTAATTCTCGTTCATCACAGTAACGTAGTAGAATTCGTCGGCCTGCTCCTCCATCATCCGGCGCATGCCATGGTCCATGATGACGGCGAGTTCATAGGCATAGGCGGGATCATAGGCGCGGCAGTTCGGGATGGTCGCGGCCATCACATGGCTGGTGCCGTCTTGATGCTGAAGCCCCTCGCCTCCCAGCGTCGTTCGCCCGGCGGTCGCGCCCAGCAGGAAGCCGCGCGCACGCTGGTCGGCGGCCGCCCATATCAGGTCGCCCACGCGCTGGAACCCGAACATCGAGTAGTAGATGTAGAAAGGCAGCATCGCCTTGCCATGCGCGCTGTAGGACGTGGCGGCGGCGACCCAGGACGAGATCGCGCCCGCCTCCGTGATGCCCTCTTCCAGCAGCTGCCCGTCGCTAGTTTCCTTGTAGAACAGCATCGAGCCCGCGTCCTCGGGCTCGTAGAGCTGGCCGACGGGGGAATAGATGCCGATCTGGCGGAAGAGATTTGCCATGCCGAACGTGCGCGCCTCGTCGGCAACGATCGGCACGATGCGCGGGCCGAACTGCTTGTCCTTGAGCAGGCTGCCCATCATCCGGACCGCCGCCATGGTCGTGGACATTTCCTTGCCGTCGGCCCTGAGCGCAAATTCGGCGTGGCTCTCGATCGCGGGAACCGGCGGTATATCGTCGGCCTTGCGGACACGCACCGGCAAGGCTCCGCCCAGCGCTTCCCGCCGCGAACGCAGATAGGCCATCTCCGGGCTGTCCTCGGCGGGCTTGACGAACTGGAGCGAGGCGACGGCTTCGTCCGACAGCGGCAGGCCGAAGCGGTCGCGGAAGGCGATCAGCGCGTCGATGTCGAGCTTCTTGGCCTGATGCGCAGTCATGCGGGATTCCCCCGCCCCGCCCATGCCATAGCCCTTCTTGGTCTTGGCCAGAATGACGGTGGGGCGGCCCTTGTGCGCGCGCGCCGCAGCGAAGGCGGCGTGCAGCTTGCGCAGGTCATGGCCGCCGCGCTTCAGCGCATTGATCTCCGCATCGGTCATATGGGTGACCAGCGCCTGTGTTTCCGGGTCGCGATCGAAGAAATTCTGCCGGTTATAGTCGCCGTCTTTCGCACCCAGATTCTGATATTCGCCATCGACCGTCTGCGCGAACCGGCGTAGCAGGACATGGCGCGTGTCGCGCGCGAACAGAGCGTCCCATTCCGATCCCCACAGCACCTTGATCACGTTCCAGCCCGCGCCGGTGAACAGCGATTCCAGTTCCTGGATGATCTGCCCGTTGCCGCGCACCGGACCGTCGAGCCGTTGCAGGTTGCAGTTGATAATGAAGGTCAGGTTGTCGAGCCCTTCGCGCGCGGCCAACGTCAGCGCGCCGATCGATTCCGGCTCGTCCATTTCGCCATCGCCGAACACACCCCAGACATGGCGGTCGCCGGCGGGCCGCAAACCGCGCGCGTCCATATAGCGGATGAAGCGGGCCTGGTAGATCGCGCTCATCGGGCCGATGCCCATGGACCCGGTGGGGAACTGCCAGAACTCCGGCATCAGCCAGGGGTGCGGATAGGAACACAGGCCAGCGCCGCCGACCTCCTGACGGTAGTTGGAAAGATTCTCCTCGGTCAGGCGTCCTTCAAGGAAGGCGCGGGCATAGATGCCCGGGGCCGAATGGGGCTGGTAAAAGACCAGGTCGCCATCGGGTCCGCCCCGGAAGAAATGATTGAAGCCGGTCTCGAAGATTTCCGCCGCCGAGGCATAGCTGGCGATGTGCCCGCCCAGCTCACCATAGGCCTGGTTCGCGCGGACCACCATCGCCAGCGCGTTCCACCGCATGAGCGCGGTGATCCGCTCCTCCACCGCTAGGTCGCCGGGGAAGGCGCCCTGACGGTCGATCGAAATGCTGTTGCGATAGGCGGAAAAAGGCTGGTGGCCCGAGAATATGCCATGCTCCCGCGCCTCACCCTCCAGCTGGCCCAAAAGATACAGCGCGCGCTCCGGCCCGGCTTCGCGCAACACCGCCTCGAAGGACTCCCGCCATTCGCGCGTCTCGAGCGGATCGCTGTCGGCCATGGTCATGGATTGGGGGGCGATTGGCGCAAAGGTGGCGGACACACAATTCTCCTTTTCTATAAGTGGGTCATAGCCGATGTCGGCTCCCTAAACCGTCCCCTACACAAGGGACTAGGCGACTGGCCGCGCAGCCTCTCGACGACGTCGGCTGATCCTGCGGCGCGCCGGCCAAGGAAGATGCGCAAAATCGCACGCTGCGGCGCGAACCAGGTACAGGCGTCACCCTATAAGGGGGCATACGAACCCGCGCAGCGCGTTTATTTTCCCGTCAGTCGGGACGAGATCATCGGATTTCTGCCGGCAAACACTTGTTAGCCAATCGGAGGGAGTCGGGCTTTTGAGCGCCCACTGCAAATTCTCTGCTCGCCGTTCAAAGGAGCATCCATGAAGCTGGTAAGCTTTCAGACTAACCATGGTCCATCGCTTGGCGTGATCGACGGGGACAATGTCGTTGATCTTGGCATCGCCCGTCCGGATCTGCCGCGCGAGTTGGCCGACCTGTTCCGACTGGGCGGCGATGGGCTGGAAACGGCCCTTCAGTCGGCGAGCAGCGCCTCTTCGGCGGCGCGTCTGCCGCTTGAGGATATCACCTATCTGCCGCCTGCTGGACGCACGGGCAAGATCATCTGCCTGGGCCGCAATTTTGCCGAACATGCGGCGGAAGGCGGCAATCCGCCGCCTGAATATCCGATGGTATTCCTGCGGACGACGACCTCGCTGGTCGGGCATGAGGGAGCGATCATCAGGCCGGCCATATCGGATCATCTCGACTTCGAGGGGGAGCTTGTCGCTTTCATCGGGAAATCAGGAAAAAATGTTCCGGAAGGCAAGGCGCTGGACATCGTCGCCGGCTACTCCGTCTTCAACGATGGCAGCATGCGCGACTATCAGCGGATCAACCTGATCGCGGGGAAGAATTTCGATTCCACCGGCGGCTTTGGCCCCGCCTTCGTGCCCGCTTCGCAACTGCCTCCGGGAGGCAAGGACTTGCGGCTCCAGACCCGACTGAACGGGCAGGTGGTGCAGGACGCGAGCACGTCGGAAATGATATTCGACGTGGCGCAGACCATAGCCATTCTGTCACAGGTCATGACGCTGGAACCGGGCGACGTATTGATGATGGGGACGCCCAGCGGCGTCGGCGCCGCCCGCAAGCCGCCGCTGTTCATGAAACCGGGGGACGTGTGCGAGGTGGAAATCGAAGGCGTCGGATTATTGCGCAACATGATCGTGCAGGAAGGCCAGCCCTGATGTCCCGCCTTCGCTGACCCGACGGGGGGTCGGCGACATGGAAGGCCAGAGCGCCCCAATCCCCACGCGCGAAGCAAAACGAGCATCATCCATGACTGAAACCACTGTAGAAGAAGCGATCAACTTGCAGGAAACGGCGCGATGCCGTGCGCTGGTAGCCAAGGATATTGGCGCGCTGAGCGAATTGATCGCGCCTTGCCTCGTCCATGTTCATGCTACGGGTGTCATCGAGGACCGGAACTCATATCTGGCATCGGTGAGCGATAAACTCGAATTTCTGCATGTCGAGCGACGGACCCTGTCCATCGTCGACCATGGCGGTTTCGCCATCGCCACGGGGCAGCTCGACCAGATCGTCCGCAATCGCTTCACGGATCAGACACACGACATGAAAATGGTGACGAGCCAGCTTTGGGTGCAGCAGGACGGCGAATGGCGCCAGGCGTCCTTCCACGCGACGCGCCTGCCGTGAATTAGGACAACGGTGCGTCCGCAAGGCCAAGACGGCCGACGCGACCAGGGGATCGAGATTGGAGCATGTGGGAACGGTGGGTAGATGTTTGATCTGAGCAACAAGCGCGTCCTCGTGACCGGCGCGTCCAGCGGGCTGGGACAGCATTTCGCGGGTGTCCTCGCCAGGGCCGGCGCCAACGTCATCATCGGGGCGCGCCGCATGGAGCAGCTGGAGGCGCTGGTGGATGCGCTGTCGCGGGAGGGGCTATCGGTTCGTCCGGTTCGCCTGGACGTGAGCGACAGTGATTCGATCATTGCGGCGCTCGATCAGGCGGGCGACATCGACGTGCTGGTCAACAATGCGGGCGTCACCAATACCAAGCCGGTGCTGGATCAGACCGTAGCGGACTTCGACGCGGTCATGGACGTCAACCTGCGCGGCGCTTTCCTCATGGCGACCGAGGTCGCGCGGCGGCTGCGCGATCGCGGCGTCGGCGGCTCCATCGTCAATGTTACGTCGATCCTGGGGCTGCGTCAGGGTGGCCAGGTGACCCCCTACGCCATATCCAAGGCGGGCGCGATCCAGATGACCAAGCAACTGGGGCTGGAACTGGCGCGGCACGGCATTCGCGTGAACGCGCTTGCGCCCGGCTATGTCGCGACCGAGCTCAACCAGTCCTTCTTTGCGAGCGAAGCGGGTCAGGCGCTGGTCAGGCGCATTCCCCAGCGCCGCCTCGCCGACCTCACCGATCTTGACGGGCCGCTGCTGCTGCTCGCCTCCGACGCGTCCGCCTATATGACCGGCGCGGTGATCGCCGTCGACGGCGGGCATCTTCTTTCCTCCCTCTGAGAGTTGAACGGACGATGGTGCAAAAAATCTATCCGAACGGGGCCGCCGCGCTCGACGGCCTGCTGCGCGACGACATGGTCATCGCTGCAGGCGGCTTTGGCCTTTGCGGTATTCCCGAGACGCTGATCGACGCTCTGGTGGGAAGCGGCGTCAGCGGTATCACGGCGGTGTCCAACAATGCCGGGATCGACGATTTCGGCCTGGGTAAGCTGCTGCGCACCCGGCAGATCCGCAAGATGATCAGCTCCTATGTCGGCGAGAACAAGGAGTTCGAGCGGCAATATCTGGCGGGCGAACTGGAGATCGAATTTTCCCCGCAAGGCACGCTGGCGGAACGGATGCGCGCCGGAGGGGCGGGTATTCCCGGCTTCTACACGCGCACCGGCTTTGGCACGCAGATTGCGGAAGGCAAGGAGATCAAGGTATTCGACGGCCAGTCCTATGTGCTGGAGCGCGGCATCGTCGCCGATCTGGCGATCGTCAAGGCGTGGAAGGCCGACCCCTATGGCAATCTCGTCTATCGCAAATCGGCGCGCAACTTCAATCCGATGGCGGCGACCTGCGGCCGCGTCACTGTGGTGGAGGCCGAAGAGATCGTCGACGCGGGCGAACTGGAGCCGGACCAGATCCACACGCCGGGCGTCTTCGTCCAGCGCATCATCCTGGCGACGAGCAACGAAAAGCGCATCGAGCAGCGCACGATCAGGCGGGAGGCGGCATGATGGGCTGGACACGCGATGAAATGGCGGCCCGCGCCGCGCGGGAGCTGCGCGACGGCTTCTATGTCAATCTGGGGATCGGCATCCCGACGCTGGTGGGCAACCATATCCCGCCGGGCGTCGACGTGACCCTGCAATCGGAGAACGGCATATTGGGGCTCGGTCCCTTCCCGACCGAAGACGCCATCGACGCCGACATCATCAACGCGGGCAAGCAGACGATCACCGAGCTCGACCGCACGAGCTATGTCTCGTCGGCGGACAGCTTCGGCATGATCCGCGGCGGCCATATCCAACTGTCGGTGCTGGGCGCGATGGAAGTCTCCGAGAGCGGCGACCTGGCCAACTGGATGGTGCCAGGCAAGATGGTCAAGGGGCCGGGCGGCGCCATGGACCTGGTCGCCGGCGTTCCGCGCATCATCGTGCTGATGGATCATGTCGACAAGACCGGGCAGGCCAAGTTCCGCAAGGCATGCACCTTGCCGCTCACCGGAACCAATGTGGTCGACATGATCATCACCAATCTCGCCATATTCCGCCGCAGGGATCGGACCTCCCCGTTTATGCTCGAGGAAATCGCTCCCGGCGTCACAGCCGAGGAAGTTCGCAGGCAGACCGAAGCGCATTATGAGGAGACCCCGGCATGAGCGCCGCCCCTTCCGATCGCGCCAGGGCCATTGGTGATCGCGTGGAGGCGTTCGTCCGCGACGTCGTCGCCCCTTACGAAAAAGACCCGCGGATCGAGGTGCACGGGCACGGGCCATCGGAGGAACTGGTCGCCGAACTGCGGGCCAGGGCGCGCGAGGCCGGTGTTCTGACACCCCATATCCTGGCAAATGGCGAGCACCTGAGCCAGCGCGAGACGGCCTGGGTTCTGCGCAAGTCCGGCTTGTCGCCGCTGGGGCCAGTCGCGGTCAACACGATGGCGCCCGACGAAGGCAATATGTACTTACTCGGCAAGGTCGGCACCGCTGAACAAAAGGCCCGCTTCCTGGAACCCTTGGTGGCCGGGATGGCGCGATCGGCCTTCTTCATGACGGAACCTGCGAGCGAGGGCGGAGCTGGCGCCGACCCTTCGATGATGCAGACCACCTGCCGTCAGGACGGCAACCACTGGATCATCAACGGTCGCAAGGCCTTCATCACTGGCGCACAGGGCGCCCGGGTCGGCATCGTCATGGCCAAGTCGGAAGACGGCGCGTGCATGTTCCTCGTTGACCTGCCCGATCCCGCTATCCGCATCGAGCGGTTGCTGGACACGATCGACAGCTCGATGCCGGGCGGCCATGCGGTCGTGACGATCGACAATCTGCGCGTGCCCGCCGACCAGATGCTGGGGAGGAGCGGCGAGGGATTCACCTATGCACAGGTGCGGCTCAGTCCCGCACGCCTTTCTCACTGCATGCGTTGGCTGGGGGCGGCGACCCGCGCCAACGAGATCGCGACCGCCTATGCGTGCCGCAGGCAGGCGTTCGGCAAGTTGCTGGTCGATCATGAGGGCGTCGGCTTCATGCTGGCCGAAAACCTCATCGATCTTCAGCAATCGGCGCTGATGATCGACTGGTGCGCCGACATTCTGGACGCCGGAAACATCGGCACGGCGGAAAGCTCGATGGCCAAGGTGGCGGTGTCGGAGGCGCTGATGCGCGTGGCGGATCGCTGCGTCCAGATCATGGGCGGCACGGGGGTGTCCGGCGATACCATCGTCGAACAGGTGTTCCGCGAGATCCGCGCCTTCCGCATTTATGACGGGCCCACCGAGGTCCATAAATGGTCGCTTGCCAAGAAGATCAAGCGCGACTTCCTCACGGCCGCAAGCGCATGAGCGCCGCTGACGCCGACGCGAATGTCGGCACCACCGCCGTGCGCGCGGGCTTCGCTGTCGATGCGGCGGCGCTGGCCGACTGGATGGGCCGCCATGTCGAGGACTTTGCCGGGCCGCTGCGGATCGAGCAGTTCGCGGGCGGTCAGTCCAATCCGACCTACAAGCTCATCACCCCTGCGCGAAACTATGTGCTGCGGCGCAAGCCGCCGGGTCAGACGCTCAAGGGCGCGCACGCAGTCGACCGCGAGGCGAAGGTGCTGACGGGTCTGGCCAAGGCGGGTTTTCCCGTGCCCCACGTCTATGGCCTGTGCACCGACGAGGCGGTGATCGGGACCTGGTTCTATGTCATGGAAATGGTCGAGGGCCGCATCTTCTGGGACGCGACCTTGCCGGGCATGGACAAAGCCGAACGCGCGGCGATCTACGATGCGATGAACGCCACCATGGCGCAGCTGCACATGGTCGATTACGCGGCTGTGGGCCTGGGCGATTACGGCAGGCCGGGCAATTATTTCGCGAGGCAGATCGAACGCTGGTCGGCCCAGTATCTTGCCGATGAAGAGGCCGGCGGCGATCCGAACATGGACCAGCTGATCGAGTGGCTTCCCGCCCACATCCCGGACGGCGAAGAGGCCAGCATCATCCATGGCGACTTCCGCCTCGACAACATGATCTTTCACCCCACAGAGGCGCGCGTGGTGGCGGTGCTCGACTGGGAATTGTCCACCCTCGGGCATCCCGGCGCTGACTTCGCCTACAACGCCATGATGTACCGGATGCCGCCGCACATCGTGGCCGGGCTTGCCGGCGCTGACATAGCGGCTCTGGGCATACCGGGCGAGGAGGAATATGTCGCGGCCTACTGCCGCCGCACCGGCCGCCCTTCCCTGCCGGGCTATGATTTCTTCATCGCCTTTAACTTCTTCCGCCTCGCCGCCATCTTCCATGGCATCAAGGGGCGCGTGATCCGCGGCACCGCATCCTCGGCGCAGGCGAAGGAACGGGTCCAAGTGCTGCCGGAGCTGATAGCGCTGGCATGGGCGCAGGCGCAGCGGGCAACATGATAATATCATGTTGGTTTCGACGAACTATTTCCCTGCCCGATTATGCTGGGCCCAAAACAGGCGTTGTTGAGCGAGACTGTTGTATCCTCTGACTTAATTTGTTTGGAAAAAGGTAAGATCATGTCACGGCTTATCGTTGTTAATCGACAAGGTGAAGAGATTGAGTTCGAAGCACGGTCGGGCCTGTCCTTAATGGAAAATATCCGGGATGCCGGCATCGATGAACTGCTTGCGCTGTGCGGCGGCGTCTGTTCCTGCGCAACCTGCCACGTGCAGATTGATCCTGCTTTCAGCAGCAAACTCCCTCCCATGAGCGATGATGAGAACGATCTGCTGGACAGTTCCGATAGCCGCACCGAAATGTCCCGTTTATCGTGCCAGATCATGTTCAATGCGGATCTCTCAGGACTGAAGATCCAAATCGCATCGGAGGATTGAACGAGGATAGCACGCCCGCATTCTGACCGTCGGCATCTCAAGTCCATGGTTACGAGGCGCGCCATTCTTCTTAGCGTTTGTGCCCAGACAGGAACACTCCTATGCACCAGCAGCCGATAAAAGCTTTTGAACTGGGCGACATCCGGATTGATCGTATCGAAGATGTGGTCGGCATCAAGGTGCCGTTTGATCAACTGCTTGTCGGACTTCCCGACGATGCGATCGATCACAATATCGATTGGCTTGTCCCCTATCATTATGATCCTCTCAGCCAGTCTGCCCTGACAGCGGTTCAATCCTGGGTCGTGCGCACTCCGCGCCACGTTATACTGATCGACACCTGCTTCGGTAGCGGCAAGTCGGGCATCGAGATGTCCCAGATGCACGCGGGCGCGCCATGGCTCGGTCGCTTAGCGGCAACTGGTCTTGCTGTCGAGGACATCGACTTCGTCATGTGCACCCATCTTCACGCCGATCACGTCGGATGGAACACGAAGCTGGTCGATGGCCGATGGGTGCCCACCTTCCCCAGAGCGCGCTACTTGTTCGGCCGGAAAGAATATGATTTTTGGGCCAGCAATGCGCATGACTGGGCGGAGAAGCTCGGTCACCAGCACGTCTTTAATGAAAGCGTGCTTCCCTGTGTGCAGCACGGGCTCGCCGAATTCGTCGATGCCGGTTTTTCTATCGACGACCGCTTATTTATAGAGGATGCGCCGGGGCATACGCCGGGCAACACGCTCATCCGCGCAGTCGCCTCTGACCGACATGGCATATTCTCGGGCGACATTGCCCATTCCGCGCTGCAACTCGCTTACCCCGATGTCAATTCCGTCGCTTGCTGGGATCCCGACCAGGCCCGGGAGACCCGTTGGCGGGTTCTATCCGATTGCGCCGATAACGGCCATTTGCTGATGCCGGCTCATTTTGGTGTGCCGCATTATGGCCGTGTTTCACGCAAGGGTGACTCCTTCGCGTTCCTGCCAGGTCTGTGAGGGTATGTCCCCCGTCACGGGGACTTTCCTCCAACGGCCATTCGCTCAACTGTTGTTCCTCGGCCAGCCGGCTCCGAAAAACATTGGCGCGGGACGAATATAGAATATAGCCAGAACGCTGGCCTGAAGGAGAGCATATGGCGAGCCTAACAGCTTATACACCTGGCGCAGCCCTCATGTATCTTGGCTTTATTGTCATGCAAGTGACGGGGTAATGTTGTTGCCCAAGTCTTAGGGCTTCACGAACATGATGTACACAATACCGCTCTTGGCTCTTTTTGTCACATCGATGGGGATGTTAGATGCCGTAATGGGCCGGCGTCATCAAGGTAGGCAAGTGGGTGGCTGTCACTCAGAATGATAGTGTTTGGAATGAGGTGGCCTCGCCTTCTTGGACAGGTTGGCGGCTGCGTTAAGCTAATCCCGGTTGTCGTTCATGCCGCCATTTGGGTGATCAAATCCTGGGGGGCATGCCCCCCAGGATTTGAAGCGCCGATTTGCCCATATGCCTCGCCTGGGGTTTTCCCTGCAAGGCGTGAATGAGGACGATGGTTGTCATAATATGCGAACCATTGACCAAGGCCGGCACGCAGTTCAGAGCCGGTTTCGAAGGCATGCAGATAGACGCATTCGTACTTCACGGACCGCCAGAGCCGTTCGATGAAGACATTGTCCATCCAGCGTCCCCGGCCGTCCATGCTGATCTTGATCTCGGCTGCGCGCAGCACACCGGTGAAGGCATTGCTGGTGAATTGGCTGCCCTGATCGGTATTGAAGATATCGGGCTTACCAAAATGGGCCAGCGCCTCCTCCAGGGCCTCTACGCAAAAGCCGGCATCCATGGTGTTCGATAGCTGTCCGGTTGCGAGACATCATTGGCGTAATATAGTACGTCGTCGACTTTAGTCATAAGATCGTCCGGAGCCGTCGGCTTATAAAGAGGATTGGCGAGCGCCGGCATGAGTCCGATTTTGGGGAGGAGCGACCGCGCCCAATTGCTTCTGTCCCCCGCGAATGGGACGGCGGGTGTCAGTGCTGTCATGGTAGTTGTGTCACTTTCCATCGATGATTGCAACGTTTCGACAAAGGGGCTTCAAATGGTGTCTCATAATGAGGTCGGCTTAATCTTAAGCTTTCCCAAGCTTGAATCGCCGACATTTGCAGCGCTCGCGATGTAAAGGCTCCGCTATTCCTGCAAATGTCGATGATGTTACAAGCACCCGCGCAGGACGAAACATGATGAAAATAACGCGAATTGCCAATACTATATGTTTTGCAAGTCATTATTAATATGTTTTCGGATGATGGAATGACATGAATACTACATCGTTCTCCCCACTAACTGCTATGCTATTTGGAATGTTTGTGATTATGCAGATCACGGCGCTTTCACTTCTGCCAAGAACAGCTGGATTCACCAATATCGGATGGACTGTTCCTGTAGTTTGTCTTTATGGATTGTCCGGATGGACGCTGTCCTTTATTGTGCATAAGGGCTTGCCGCTGGGTGTGGCTATTCCTATCGCTTCGGCAGTCGTACCGCTGGTTACGATTGGCATGGGCATATTCCTTAATCAGGAATCGCATTCTCCGGTGAAACTGCTCCTGCTTTGCTCTGCCTGTGTTCTCGCGGGCATCGCCAGCTGCATGAAGTAAGGCACCTTAGACCCAAACCAAGCTGCGCTCCAGTTGAGGGAAGATATATGAGTCCAAATAGCGGGGGCGCGCGGTCGATCGCCGCAGTATCACGAGAGGTGCCATCGGGCTGGCAGCTGTCGTATCGCTTGGTCGTGCAGCCATATCCTCGGCAGCTGGATTGATCAGCGGGGAGGCCGCCCGCCGAGAGAGTGATGAGCCATGGAAAATGGCACTTCTTCGGGATGTGATGGTCCCCATGCGCGATGGTGTACGGCTTGCCACCGATATAGCCATACCAAGCGAGAATGGCGTGGCGCCTGCTGCGGGGCATTTTCCGACGCTCATCGTGCGCACGCCCTATGACAAGAATGTGACCAGCACTTTCCCTCCCGACATGGTCGCCGTGGCGACGATGATTCAACCGATTGCCGGCGCGAGTAGAGGCTATGTAGTCATCTACCAGGACGTTCGGCGCGCGCATCGCTCGGAAGGCAAGCTGGAACCGATGCTGAACGAAACACCGGATTGCGGGGATCTACTTGCCTGGGTTCGCAATCAGCCCTGGTCGGCTGGCCGTATCGCCTTCTGCGGCCCATCTTATCACGGCGGATCCTCAATGATGGGAACTGTGGCCGCGCCTGAGGGCCTGGTCACGACCTATCTGCAGGCGCCTGCTACCGACCAATTCAAAAGTGGCTGGGTATTTTTCGATGGCATTTTCAGGCTCCATCTCGCGACCCAGTGGGCGATTATGCAGTCACTTGACCCTACCTCACATGACAATCCAGCGTCTGCTGCTGCAGCGCGTGACGACTTTCGGAAGTTGCATCATGATGAGCATATGACCTGGATGACCGCCCAGTTCCCGGAGGGCTTTTTTGACAGACTGCTGCGAACCACGCCTTTGAAAGACATGCCGGTGGCGCGCCATTTGTCATTCTGGCGGCAGTGGATTGATAATCGCGA
Source organism: Sphingobium sp. SA916 (assembly GCF_002894065.1). Taxonomy (NCBI): domain Bacteria; kingdom Pseudomonadati; phylum Pseudomonadota; class Alphaproteobacteria; order Sphingomonadales; family Sphingobiaceae; genus Sphingobium; species Sphingobium sp. SA916. The sequence continues at coordinate 9,811 of NZ_LXYF01000014.1, read as the reverse complement.
AAACCCCACAAGGTCTGGCACCAGATGCGGTGTGCAGGCATCATGGTGGCGAAATGCACGGTGGAACGGCTGATGCGCGCCATGGGGCTGGCGGGGGTTCGGCGTGGAAAAAAGGCGATCACCATCATAGCAACCCGAAGGCGCCGCGTCCGCTGGACAAGGTCAATCGGGGGTTTCGCGTCAGCCGGCCCAACGCTCTGTGGGTTGTCGATTTCACCTACGTGCATACCTGGGCGGGCTTCTACGCCGCCTTCGTGATTGACGCCTTTGCTCGGCGGATTGTGGGGTGGAAGGTCAGCACATCCGCCACTGCAGGCTTCGTTCTGGACGCCCTGGAGCAGGCGATTCATGCCCGCAGGCCAGGCGACGTCGTCATCATGGATAACCTGTCGAGCCACACGCGCCCGGCGGTCCGCCACGGATCGAGGCGGCAGGCGCAACGCTGCACTTCCTTCCGCCCGACAGCCCCGACTTCAACCCGATCCTGAAAGCCTTTTCCCGCCTCAAGGCCATGCTCCGAAAAGCAGCCGAGCGAACCGTGAATGGCCTGTGGAGCCTTATTGGCAAGCTCGTCGACATCTTCCAGCCCTTGGAATGCGCCAACTTCTTCAGTTCGTGCGGCTATAACCCGGACCGACCGAAAACCGCTCTTTATCACGATCATGCCCGCGTGAGAGCGAGACGCCTCGTCTTGGCCGTATGTTATCGGGCCCGTAAACGACCTCAGACATTCTCTGGCTCTATAGTTCCTAGCGAAGCGATGAACGTGCTGACCGCTCGCGTTGGGCTGCGGTCTGCGTGCATGAGCATGACAAACTTCCGTCGCGGTAGCGGCCATCGGAGGGGTTGAATCAAACCATCACGAACCCGGGATGCGGCGGCGAGTTCAGATACCGCCCCAATCAGTTCACCCCCCTCCAAAGCTTCGAGGACCGCTCCGTTCGACGGCATTTCCAGAGCGATATGGAGTTGCTCAATGGAAATTCCCGAACCGGAAAGGCTCGTCTCAAGATGATCGCGAGTGCCCGACCCTACTTCGCGCATTACCCAGCGGGCAGATGCGATCTCTTCCCGCGTTATGGCTCGGCCCGTGAGCAAATGGCTAGACCTGGCGTAAAGCGCGATCCGGTCCCCACCCACAACATGCCGGCGAAAGAGCGCATCGCAAATCTCGCCCTCGACAAAGCCGACATCAGCCCTTCTCTCTAAAACTGCCGATGCTGTCCGCGCGGTATTGCCGACCTCCATCCGTAACTGGATCTTGGGAAAGACGCCGGAAAAATGCGCCAGCCGGCGCGGCAGCCAGTATGTCGCCAACGTTTGGCTGGCTGCTATTCTGATCTCCCCACGCTCCAGACCTGCAAGTTCGTCAAGCACACGTCGAGCGCTGGCAACCCTGTCCAAGATTCCGCGAGCTTCCGGCACGAACAGGCGGCCGGCCTCCGTCAATTCAAGCGTCCGTCCAACACGATCGAACAATTTGGTGTGATATCGTTCCTCAAGAGCGGCGATAGCAGCACTCACCGCTGGCTGCGTTCGACCCAACATTTCAGCTGCGCGCGTCATATTAAGATGATCCGCAGCATGGATAAAAATACGGAGCTGATCTAATGTCATAAATGATAAACCTATCTTATGATTATCACAATATCAATCGATTGGATTTCGTAACGAGAATAGCGGAGCTTGGCGCGATGCAAGCAGTTCTTTCGCTCCGAACCTGGGCTCCAGGGATGATTCTTACGCTGGCAATCGCGTGCGGCGCCATTCTGATCGAGATGCTAGAGGCCGCATTGACGGGCAAAGCATGGATTGAAGCTATTGTTCTCGCAATCCTGCTAGGCGCCTTGTTTCGCACAGCATGGACACCGTCGCCTCGATTTGACGCGGGGATCGCCTGTGCGTCGAAAACAATGCTTGAGATTGCCGTGATCCTTATGGGCGCCACGATCAGCTTTGGTGGCATCGCAGCCGTAGGGCTACCGTTGTTGACCGCGATTGCTGCCACGGTCGCCGGCGCCATTCCCTTAAGCTTTCTCATCGGTCGCCTGCTGAAACTGCCTCCGAAAATGGCGTTGCTCGTCGCCTGCGGCAACGCAATTTGCGGCAACTCCGCAATCGCAGCTGTTGCGCCGGTCATCAATGCCGAGAGCGACGATGTTGCCACGTCGATCGCGTTTACTGCTGTTGTCGGCATCGTTGTCGTGCTGGCGCTCCCCGTGATCGCGATCTGGTTCAGTTTGAGTCCCGTCGCAGGAGGAGTACTCGCGGGATTAACTGTATACGCCGTGCCTCAGGTATTGGCCGCGGCGAGCCCTCTGGGGCTAGTAGCCGTCCAACTCGGCACACTGGTTAAATTGGTGCGCGTGTTGATGCTGGGACCGGTTGTCATGGGATTGTCGGTCCTAATGGCACGCCGCCGGGTGCTTGAGCCAAAGGTGGGTAAGCACCCATCAATCACGCGACTTGTTCCTCCCTTCATTCTAGCATTCCTGGTTTTGGCCGCAGCCAATAGTATAGGTGCCATTCCAGGTGTCATGAACACACCTCTGCATATCGCTAGCCGATTTTTCACGGTTCTCGCCATGGCTGGACTGGGCCTCGGTGTCGACCTGCGCAGTGTCTCCACAGCTGGACCAAAGGTTGCATGTTTGGTTTTGATGTCGCTTTTTATCATGGTCCTGATGTCATTCGGTGTTTTACATGCCCTTGGCATGTATTAGTGAGTGTCATCATTGCATTCAGCCGTACCGCTACCCCGCATTTGGGTTACGTTAATTCCAACCCCTGCGTTAAAAATCAATAACAACACACCGCCATATTCAGAATGATTGCTCGCAACATTATGATGAATTGAGACTGGAGACGGAAATGACCCCGCTGGACTCCCACCTTGCAATCAAGGTGACGCGACGCCGCCTGTTATCGGTCGGGACTGTCGGCGTTGGCATGATGGCCGTCCCCAATCTTGCAGGCGGCACAAATCAAAGTTCCACCGATCTCCATATGGTCGGAGGCCCGTCAGAACGCCCCTTCACATCGGCCTTTCCGGGCAAGGGGAAGATGGTGTTGCAGCGGCTTCATCCACCCTTGCTCGAAACACCTATCAGCGTCTTCAATCGGGATATTTTCACGCCTAACGACCAATTTTTCGTCCGCTGGCACTGGGGTGACATCCCAACTTCTATCGACGTCGACAGATATCAGATAATGGTACGTGGCGCCGTCCAGCGGCCTATAGCAATTAATTTATCGCAATTACTTCGGATGCCGCGCGTCGAAGTGGCTGCCGTTAACCAGTGTTCGGGCAATTCTCGTGGATACTTCCAGCCGCGTGTGCCCGGCGCGCAATGGGGCCACGGCGCGATGGGTAATGCTTTGTGGTTAGGGGTGCCCCTGCGGCACGTGCTTGATCTTGCTGGCGTCAATCCCGAAGCCGTTGCCGTCCGCTTTGGCGCGCTTGATCAGCCGCTCGTTCGGGGCGCGCCAGCCTACGAAAAGTCGTTAGATATCGATGATGCGCTGAATGGCGAAGCGATGCTCGCCTTTGGCATGAACGGTGTACAACTTCCACTGCTGAACGGCTTCCCTGTCCGGTTGGTGGTACCGGGCTGGTATTCTACCTACTGGATCAAGATGCTGAATGACATTGAAGTGCTGTCCGCAGCAGATGACAGGTTTTGGACGGCCAAAGCGTACAAGATTCCTGCGAACTCCCGTGCCGATGTGCGACCGGGAGAAAAGGATTACCCGACCGTCCCGATCAGCCGCATGGTTCCTCGCAGTTGGGTAACAAGCCTTGAAGACGGGCAAAAGATTGCCTACGCGCCAGTCATTCCGATTGGCGGCATCGCCATGGGCGGTGATAGTGGCGTTGCAAGAGTCGAAGTGTCGAGCGATCATGGGCGCACCTGGAAGGATGCCAAGCTTGGGGAAGACGCCGGAAGATTCAGCTTCAGACGCTGGGACACCGATGTCCGTCTCACCAATCCTGGCGTGACGCCACTGATGGTGCGTTGCACGAACAGGGCCGGTGTGGTGCAGCCTATGACCCCCAACTGGAACCCGAGCGGCTTCATGCGCGGCCATGTTGAAACCATACGCATAGAAGCCACCCGGTCATGAAAACGGTACAAAATGCCTCTGCACTTGTCGCAACTGTCACTATCGGAGTGTCTGCTCTGGCATTGATCGCAATAGGTCCTCCCCTCTCGCGAAAGCACGCCCCGCAGCCGGTTCACAGCGACCGGGGTTCATCCGGCATCAGCGTGAACAGCTTTACCCTCGTATCAGACGCAATTGAGATGCCGATGGAAACTGACATGTACCCGGGCGGCGAAAGCGCTGCGGTGGTCAATGCCAACTGCACATCTTGCCATTCTCCAAGCATGGCGCTGCTTCAGCCCGATCTTCGGCCAAAGAAATGGGAGGAAATCGTTCACAAGATGCGCGACGTCTACAAGGCACCGATTGCTGACAGCGATATCCCCCGCATCGTGCAATATTTCACCGAAGATTCAGCCGAATGAAATCGAATTGTCGAATCTCTGAGATGCCGTCCCTGCGAAACGATAGACTAGCGGCATGGGTGCTTCATTCCGCCGATCTCTGCTTTGCTATCAGAGGTCGGATTTAGAAATGAAAGCGGTTTATTGCGAACGGCCGGGCGGCGTCGACGTCCTAACCGATGGAGAGTTGGACATCCCAATGCCCGGTCCTCGCGACGTGCTCGTCGCTGTCCAGGCGATTTCGGTCAACCCCATCGATATCAAACAGCGCGTCATTGGGAGCATGCCAAACGAGCCCGGTCCTACCTCTCCCTTTCCCGATGCCCCCAAGATACTGGGATATGACGCTTCGGGCGTAGTTTTAGCTGTCGGGGCAGAAGTTACACACTTTTCCTCCGGCGACGAAATCTACTGCATGGGCGCGGTTCACAGGGCCGGGAGCAACGCTGAATATTTCCTCGTCGATGAACGTCAAGCAGCGCGCAAGCCCAGCAGGTTGACCCACAGCCAGGCTGCCGCACTTCCCCTTACAGGCTTGACCGCCTGGGAATTGCTCTTCGGTGGCATGCGCGTCCCCCGTGCGTACGCGCATCAACGCGGCGGCAATCAGGTTCTGCTGATCATCAACGGCGCCGGTGGCGTCGGATCGATCATGATCCAGCTTGCCGCGCAGTTGACCGAGCTGACTATCGTCGCCACCGCATCCCGGCCTGAGAGTATAAATTGGTGCAGGAGCCTTGGCGCGCATCATGTGATCAGCCACCACGAACCCCTCATTGAAGGCCTGAAAGCGCTGGGCTTCAGTGAAGCGAACTACGTAGCCAGCCTTACGGGCACAGAGACAAATATGCCTGAGATAGCGCAACTGATCGCACCGCATGGGACGGTCGGGATCATCGATGCCCCTGCGGCGCTCGATATAGTCCCGCTCAAAAGCAAGGGCGCATCAGTCGCCTGGGAGGGCGTGTTCATTCGGTCCCTTATGCAAACTGCGGACTGGATTTCCCAGAGAGAGGTCCTTGGCAAAATAGCAGAGTTGGTCGATGCTGATCGATTGGAGTCAACAATGACAAAGGAAATGGGTCCGATATGCGCCGAAAATTTGGCCAAGGCCCATACTCTCGTCGCGTCGGGACAGGCGATCGGCAAAATTGTTATGACGGGTTTCTGCTGAAGGTGGCAGCCACATGAGAGGAATCCCGGCGTTACGTAGAAAGATCATGTTTGCCTCGCACTTCTTCCGGTCTGTGTCCCCGGAGGCGGGGACACTCGCCCACGAATGTGAGTGCTAAGCGGAGTGTGGATACTGGCTGAAGTGCGCCAGCGTCGATCGCATCCGATGACGACGCTCGCAAACTGGCTCGTACTTTGAAGAAATGAGGCGATAGAAAATGCTCCGTACCCCATCGCCATCTAATAGCTGTTTTCCCAGAGGTGTATCATGAGCGGTTCCAATCCCGAGCGCCCGGAGTTTGAATACCGCCCCCTTCAGGCGTGGTCATCATTGGGCATTCTCGTGCTGCTCTCCGTCTCCTGCTATGTGGACCGCTACATCATTGCGCTGCTGATCGCGCCCATGAAGGCAGATCTTAATCTCACAGACACGCAGTTCGGCGCGGCCCAAGGTCTGGCCTTCGCCCTTACCTTCTGCATTTGCGCCATTCCAGTAGGCATCGCCATCGACCGGTACAGCCGGCGCCTTCTTATTGCGGCGGGAGTAATGATCTGGTCGATAGGCTGTATCGCCTGCGGTCTGGCATGGGATTTTAATTCGCTACTGTTAGCACGAATGACCGTCGGGGGCGCGGAGGTCGTTCTTCTTCCAGGCACCATGTCGCTGATCGGCGACCTTTTCCCTCAAAGGCGTCGCGGCCTGGCTGTCGGCGTGTTCGGCGCCGCAGCGCTTGCGTCGTTCTTGGTATCCTATGCGGGCGGGGGCGCATTGATCTCGTTTCTTGACGAGCGGGGCGGTCTGCACCTGCCTAGTGGGGAACATCTGGCAACTTGGCGCGCGGCCTTTTTCATCATCGGAACCCCCGGCTTCCTGTTGGCATTACTCGTCCTTACCATACGCGATGTTAGGCACTCGCGAAGCCCTGCTGAAATCGCCAAGGCGCAAAGCTCAACGGAGATCTTTCGAAACAGATCGGGCGTGCTCATCCCATATTTTGTCGGCATTGGATCGCTGGTGGGCATAGGCGCCGTTGTGGCTCAATGGGCTCCGGCCTATATGGTGAGGCGTTTTGATATCCCGGTTTCTGAAATCGGCCTCTGGATTGGTATCTCCTACGGCCTGATAGCGCCCTTTGCGAGCATCATGACGGGAATCATGCTGGATCGGGTATATGGTTCGGGCGTGCGTACCGGGCCGTTCTGGCTTGCCATCATCATCGCAATGTTCTGCGGTCCAGTCCTTATAGCCACGTTTCTCCAAGGACATGCCACAGCCGCGCTCATCATCCTAAGCATCGGCCTCGTCATCCACAGCAGCAATGCGGCCATCAACGGGGCCTGCATCCAACTCATCGCTGCTCCCGAAGCCAGAGGCAGAATTTCGGCGATCGCATTGCTCATGACGGTCGGCTTCGGCTCCGGTGTGGCGGGGTTCCTCGTCCCGCTGCTCAGTGACTACGTCATCGGGAGTGAAGCCGAAATCGGCACGGCAATCGGCATCGTCGTGGCCGGACTTAGTGTTATGACCGTCATATCCTTTGCCATCGGCTTGCCCCGGCTGAGAGGCCTTTTTCACGGACAAGGGTCGGCCGTCGCTGCCCCGGAGCGATTGGCCTGATAGACTGCAGACTGCACCGGCCGCCCAGCACCATACCTTTTCGAAGCCCATAGATAATCTTGGCGTTTCTGCCAGACAGCCTCGACATCGTCACCTGACTGCACGGGCTATATATAATGGGAGTCTCACTTATGAATCCTGAATTTGCCACCGCCCGCATAGCTAGCCGGATGGAAATCGAGCATCGGATTTATGAATATTGTCACGGTGTGGACCGAATGGTCTTCACCATGGTGCGGCATACCTATCATGCTGACGCCTATGACAATCACGGCGCCTATCAGGGTGGTATCGCCGGACTGATCGCATGGATGGAACAACGCCATCCCAATATCGAGCTTTGCCTTCACCTGATTTGCAACGTGTACATAGAATTTGCGAGCGATGAGCACGTAATCTGCGAATCCTACGCAGTCTGCTGGCAGCGCCTTAGGCGCGAAGCCTGGGCATTTGACAGCGCTCCTGACGGCGGCGACGACGCCCCCGACACCATGGAGTTCAGCACCGTTTTCCGCTATGTTGACCACTTCACACGCCGCGCTGGCGCATGGCGCATCCAGCATCGCACCGTCGTCAATGAACTCGGCTTCCGCATTCCTGAAACATTGGGCCAACGACTACAGAATCCCTTGTCTTGGGCTCGTGGGAAGCGCGACGAATCCGACCCGGTCTTGCTTTTGCGCAAGCAATTGCAGTCTGAGATTGGAACGGCGTTAAGCTAACCCTAACGCGAGGCCGACCACTTTCATCCCTGATCCGATATGGAGCTTCCTATGACTGTACGCTCAGCTGCACGCCCAATCCTCCCTATCTTCATAGAGCGCTGGTCACCGCGCACTTTTGATGAATCTGCGATCACGCACGAAGATCTCATGCCCATGTTCGAAGCAGCGCGCTGGGCACCTTCGGCTTTCAATCTGCAGCCCTGGCGATTTCTCTATGCACTGCGCGGCGATGCAGATTGGAGCCAATTTCTGTCGCTCCTGATCCCCTGGAACCAGTCATGGGCGCAAAATGCGTCAGCGCTCATATATTTGCTCTCCGATCGCATGGCTGAGACGAAGTCAGGCGATCTAGAACCGTCCTACAGCCACAGCTTCGATGCAGGTGCGGCCTTCGCGCAATTCGCCCTACAAGCCCATGCTCTTGGCTTCCATAGCCACGGAATGACCGGTTTCCGGCATGATGATGCCAATTCGGCGCTGGGCGTGCCAGAGCGGTTCCGCATTGAAGCCGCCATCGCGGTCGGCCGTGTCACCAATGTCGATCCTGTCGCGGCGAGCAAGGAAAAACTTAGCGATCGAAAGGCGGTCGAAACATTCGCCAAGCAGGGCAAGTTCTCCGACCAGCTTTTATAAGAGCGCGCGGCTTGAGGTGGTCCCGCCTTCTTGGACAGTTTGGCGGCTGCGTTAAGCTAATCCCGGTTGTCGTTCATGCCGCCATTTGGGTGATCAAATCCTGGGGCATGCCCCCCAGGATTTGAAGAGCCGATTTGCCCATATGCCTCGCCTGGGGTTTTGGCCGAAAGGCGTGAATGAGGCCGATGGTTGTCATAATAGGCGAACCATCGGCCAAGGCCGGCATGCAGTTCAGATCCGGTCTCGAAGGCGTGCAGATAGACGCATTCGTACTTCACAGACCGCCAGAGCCGCTCGATGAAGACATTGTCCATCCAGCGCCCCCGTCCGTCCGTGCTGATCTTGATCTCGGCTGCGCCCAGCACACTGGTGAAGGCGAAGCTGGCAAACTGGGCTGCCCTGATCGGTATTGAAGATCTCGGGCTTACCAAAACGGACCAACGCCTCCTCCAGCGCCGCAACGCAGAAGCTTGCGTCCACGATGCTCGATAACCGCCAGGCCAGCACCTTGCGGGTCGCCCAGTCCATGATCGCTACCAGGTAGAGGAACCCGCGCCGCCTCGGGAGTGGAGTAGGTCGTGCCCCGGGTGATGGTGTAGCTCGACGGTAGCGAAGCTGACCGGACGCGCGCTTACCCATAAAGCGCAGTAGCGGCCGGTCAGTTTCGCGGGTGGCCACCGGAGATCTCGGATAGATTTGGGTTGCGAGACTCAAGCTATGGAGATCCCGATGACCAAGGAGATGATGGACGTTCAGGCGCTGCTGGGAAAGAGTGCCGACAGCGATTTTCTGCGTGAGATGATAGGCTTTGCCGCGCAACGGCTGATGGAACTGGAGGTCGGTGGGCTGACCGGCGCCGCCTATGGCGAGAAGAGCGCGGAGCGTCAGGCGCAGCGCAACGGCTACCGCGATCGGGACTGGGAGACGCGCGCGGGGACGGTCGAGCTGCGCATCCCCAAGCTGCGGACAGGGAGCTATTTTCCCGGTTTCCTGGAGCCTCGCCGACTGGCGGAGAAGGCGCTGACGGCGGTGATCCAGGAGGCGGTATGAAAGCGACTAGCTTCCGTGAAGGAAGGAGCGGTGATGATCACCGTAGAGGCAAGGGTGCACCCCCTCGTGCAGGCACGAGCGTTAAGCAAATTGCCGAACCTCCT
>NZ_LXYF01000013.1:0-1275 GCF_002894065.1 Sphingobium sp. SA916 | reverse complement strand
TGATCTGCCCCCGCCGAGTGAACCGATTGGTTTGTTAGTGTATTAAGCCCATCGCCGCCATATCCGGACGGAGGTGGAGCGAAGCGGAACCGGAGGCCGGATATGGCGGTGTCGCCGTTTCCGGTGCCGGCGGTCGGTAACCCAAGCTGCTGTGAGGGCGAACGGTATTGTAATGCCGCCGCCATGCCTCGATCAGCACCTTGGCCTCAGCGAGGCTGTAGAAGATCTCGCCGTTGAGCAGTTCGTCGCGAAGCGATCCATTGAAGCTTTCGTTATAGCCATTCTCCCATGGTGATCCCGGCGTGATGTAGAGCGTCGTCACGCCGATCTGCCCCAGCCATTTCTGGACGGCGGTCGCGATAAATTCGCTTCCGTTGTCGGACCGTATATGTGCCGGAGGACCGCGAGAAATGAACAGGTCAGCCAGCGCCGCCAGCACATCCTCGTGTTTGAGCTGCCGGGCAACGATGAGTGCCAGGCACTCCCTGCTGGCCTCATCGATGATGGTCAGGATCCGGAACTTGCGGCCATCGTGCGTGCGCCCTTCGACGAAGTCGTAGGCCCACACATGCCCGGGATACTCAGGCCGTAGGCGGATACATGATCCGTCGTTGAGCCACAGGCGTCCCCGTTTGGGCTGGCGCAGCGGGACCTTCAATCCTTCGCGTCGCCATATCCGCTCGACCCGTTTGTGGTTCACCGTCCACCCCGCATGGCACAGCAACGCCGTCACCCGGCGGTAGCCATAGCGACCGTATTGCTTCGCCAACGCGATGATGTCCTCCGTGAGCGCCTGTTCGTCATCCGCCCCACGCGGCACCTTGCGCTGTGTCGATCGATGCTGCCCTAGCACCCGGCATATCCGCCGCTCGGACACCTGGATCGGCAAATCTTGTCGCAACTGATCGATGCAGCGCCGCCGCCGCGCGGGGCTCAGAAGTTTCCCTTGGCAGCTTCCTGCAAGATCAGCTTGTCCAACGTCAGATCCGAAATCGCCCGGCGTAGCCGCTGGTTCTCTTTCTCCAGATCCTTCATCCGCCGCGCTTGGTCGGTCTTCAGGCCACCATATTCCTTGCGCCAGCGATAGTATGTCTGCTCGCTGACTGCGATCCGGCGGCACGCCTCTGCTGTCGAGGCTCCCTGCGCCAGCACAATCTCAACTTCACGCAGCTTGCCGATAATCTCTTCCGGCTTGTGCTTCTTGCTCGGCATTCATCGTCCCTTTCGTGGTCCAGACTATCATAGTCTCTGGGCCGCTCAGCGGGGGGCAGATCA
>NZ_LXYF01000012.1:0-1275 GCF_002894065.1 Sphingobium sp. SA916 | reverse complement strand
CGCGGCGGCAGCCATTGGCGAGGAAGCCGTAATGACGGATGCGATGGAAACCGTCAGGCAGGCTGTGGAGCAGGAAGCGGCGGATAAACTCGTCGGCGGCCAAGGTCATATGCTTTTGGGCATTGTCATGGCGATAGTCGCGCCATCGGAAGGTGACGGTGGCATCGATCATGCTGACGAGGCGGCTATTGGCGATAGCGACGCGATGGGTGTAGCGGCCCAGATAGGCGAGAACATGCGCCGGTGAAGCGAAGGGCGGCTTGGCGTAGACTACCCAGGAGGTCTTGCGCAGCGGCCTGAGCGCGTCGGTAAAGGCGCGGCTGTCGGTGAAATCTTCCAGGGCACCGAAGAACTGCAAACGCCTGGCCGCGTGCGCGGCCTGGAGTCGCGCCAGGAACAGACGGCGGAACAGGCGCGAGAGCACCGGGATCGGCAGGAAGAAGCGTGGCCGACAGGCGATCCAGCGTTGGCCGTCGGTCGACAACGCACCGCCCGGGACGAGGCAGTGGATGTGCGGATGATGCGTGAGCGTCTGCCCCCAGCTGTGAAGAATGGCGATGAAGCCGAGCTCGCCGCCGAGATGCTTGGGATCGGCGCCAATGGTCTTGAGCGTCGCGGCGACGGCGTCGAACAGAATGCCGTAAACCTCGGCCTTGTTCTGGTAGGCAATCGCAGCAATCTCTGCCGGCACCGTGAATACGAGGTGGAAATAGGGCACCGGCAGGAGATCGGCTTCCCGCGCGGCCAGCCATCGTTCGCGCGCGATCCCCTGACACTTTGGGCAGTGGCGATTCCGGCAGCTGTTGTACGAGACCCGGCTGTGGCCGCAGTTGTCACAGGTCTCGACATGGCCGCCCAGCGCTGGGGTTCGGCACAGCTCGATCGCCGCCATGACGCGGCGCTCGACGCGACCAAGATGCCCGTCATGGGCGACGCGGTAAGCAGGGCCGTGGCGGCGGAATATATCCGCCACCTCCAACGCCGGACGCATGGCGACGCCCTCAGCTGGGCGGCACCACATCCAGACTGAGACGGTCGAGCGGGCTTTGCGTTTTGGCGATCATGGTCGTTGCGACATGGGTGTAGCGCGCCGTCGTCGACAGCTGGCTGTGCCCGAGCAAAACCTGAATGATCCGGATATCGACCCCGCTCTCGAGCAGATGCGTGGCGAAACTGTGCCTCAGCGTGTGGACGCTGACCCGCTTGGTCAATCCTGCCGCCTTGGTGGCTGACCGGCAGGCGGCGTGAAGACAGGTCGTGGTGATCGGCGTATCG
>NZ_LXYF01000011.1:0-1376 GCF_002894065.1 Sphingobium sp. SA916 | reverse complement strand
ATGGGGACACGGAAAATGCTGGCCGCCATTGCAACATAAGGGGAGAGCCTCGCTCAACGCACTCGCATATCTTCGCCCACATGCCTTCAAGCGCCGTACGCCGTTTTTACACAGTCTGGGTCGTTTCCAAACCCCACCTCCGACGCCTGAGCGGCAACCTTCGATCAGGCGTAACCCAAAAACCACAGAGGGCTCCAAAAACATCCTATTTCTCCAACAGGGGCTGATCAGGCCTGTCCTATTCCGCGCCGACCCGCTTATCCCACCACCCTCTTTGAAACGTCCGACCCATCCCCCCTCACGCCCACGCGCGCCCAGGCACGCGCGCGCATACACTGTGAACTTCGACCCGAAAATGGCGGATTTCCGCCCTTTCCAATACATCACCTCCGCTCCGATCCGGGATCGCGCCTCCTACACCGACAAGCCCACTGGAGGCGCGCGCCCTAACCCGCTATCCCCTCCCCCCATGGCCCAGAATCATCTCTATCTCGTCGACGGCAGCGGCTATATCTTCCGCGCCTATCACCAGCTTCCGCCGCTCACCAACAGGCATGGCCAGCCCGTCGGCGCAGTCTATGGCTATACCACCATGCTCTGGAAGCTGGCCGACGAACTGGGCAAGGCGGAAGGCCCCACCCACCTCGCCGTGGTGCTGGACAAGGGCAGCCACACCTTCCGCAACGACATGTACGACGCCTATAAGGCGAACCGACCGCCGCCGCCCGAAGACCTCGTCCCGCAATTCCCGATGATCCGCGACGCTACCCGCGCCTTCTCCCTCCCCTGCATCGAGGAAGCGGGGTTCGAGGCGGACGACATCATCGCCAGCTACACCAGGGCCGCCGTGGCGGCGGGCTGGCACGTCACCATCGTCAGCTCCGACAAGGACCTGATGCAGCTGATCCAGCCCGGCGTCGACATGTACGACACGATGAAGAACGAGCGGCGCGGCGCCGACTATGTCATGGCGAAATTCGGCGTCCAGCCGGAACAGCTTGGCGATGTACTCGCCCTGATGGGCGACAGCGTCGACAATGTCCCCGGCATCCCAGGCATCGGCCCCAAGACCGCCGCCAAGCTGATTACCGAATATGGCAGCCTGGAAGCCGCGCTCGAAGCTGCCCCTTCGATGAAGAAATCGAAGATGCAGGAAAATCTCATCGAACATGCCGACATGGCCCGCCTGTCGCGCCGGCTCGTCGCGCTGCATGACGCCATGGACCTGCCCGAACCGCTCGATGACCTGACGCTGAAGGGCATTCCGCTGGAGCCGCTGCAGGCCTTCCTCGAACATCACGGCTTCAAGTCGCTGCTCGCCCGCGCCGGGGCGCCCGCCGCGGCCGTGGCGGTCGCGACCGCCGCCGCCGCCGTCA
>NZ_LXYF01000010.1:0-1399 GCF_002894065.1 Sphingobium sp. SA916 | reverse complement strand
GGATCGGGCCGGCGGCGGCGTCCGGGCGGCGGGTTGGCTGGCCGGCGGTGCGGCAGGCGTGGCGGACGCGAAAGCGGGCGGCGTGGGCGTGATGGCGGCGACGGTCGAACCGACATTGGCCGGGAAATGCCCGAAATGCACCGCCGCCGCCTTCTGGGCAGCGGTCAGATAGGGCATTTTCTGCATATAGGGCAGGATCGCCGTGGCAAGCTGCGACGGCATGGTCTGCTCCGCGATCTTCCTGGCGTCGGCCTGTCGGTTGTTCATCGCCAGGATGAACGCCCGGTAGCGCCAGGCCGCCCGGTCGCTCTTGTAGAGCAGCGGTTTCAGCACTCGTTCCGCCGCGTCGACCTGGCCGGAAATGCCAAGCGAGGCGGCGTAGCGGTGCGTGAGTTCGACATCGTCCGGTGTCCGCTGGAGCGCCGCCTGATAGTCGCGCTGCGCCCCCGCCTGATCGCCGGTCATGTCCTTGGCAAGGCCCCGGTCGGACAACAGGGTCGCTTCGGGAAAGCCCAGCCGCGTCGCCTGATCGAACAGGCGCAGCGCTTCGGCGGGGTTCTGGTTCTTCAGCATGACGCGGCCAAGGCCCGCCTTCACCTTGCCGTTGTTCGGCGCCAGCGTGTCGGCCCGGGCAAAGAAACCCGCCGCCGCCCGCGCGTCGTCCATGTCCAGCGCAGCCTCGCCCGCGCCGATCAGCGCCGTCACGTCACGCGGATTGGACGCCAGCCGTGCCAGATGATTGTTGAGGTTTTCCGCGCTGGAGGGACGCATCGCCTGCACCTGGGCGGGCTGCGCCAGAACCGGTTGCGCCAGCGCGGTGCCCGCTAGAAGCAGTCCGCGGAGAATCCATATGTCATAACGTCTCACAGACAGCCCTTTAGCGGATGGAGGCGGGACAAGGGAATATGTCGAAAGAAAAAGCGCGCCCGGTTGCCCATGGCAGCCGATGGCGCGCTTGTCAGTATGCCCCGGGGCGAACCCCGCGGCCGATTACTGGTTGCTCTGACGGTTCAGGAAACGCGGAATGTCGGGCGTCGGCGCGCCCTCATCGCTGGCGGCGGCGCCCTTGTCGGCGCCGCGGGTCAGGCCCGCCATCCGCTCGAACAGCGTGCCACCGGTGGCGACGCGCGGCGCGGCCTGCGGTGCCGGAGCGGGCTGAACCGGCGCTTCTTCAGCCGCATCCTCACCCAGCAGCAGTTCGTCCTGCGAAGGGTCTTCATCCGAAAACACTGCGGCAGGACGCTGCGGACTGAAAGGCGCAGGCTTCGCCGTCGCCGGCGCTGAGGCAGGCGGGGTCAGCGGAGCCGGGGCCGGCGCGGCCGGCACGTCGAGTTCCAGCGTTTCAGGCTCGGCTTCCGGCGCGGGCGCAGGAGCCGCGACCGGAGCCGGCGCAGGCTGC
>NZ_LXYF01000009.1:0-1425 GCF_002894065.1 Sphingobium sp. SA916 | reverse complement strand
GTTAGCGTCCGCGCTCGTGGTGTAATTTCTGGTGTAGATTGAGATGATCGCATGGGGTGGGGCATGCCGCACCCCATGCGATTTCGATCTCGGTGGCCACCGGGCTCATCGGTAAGGTGGAGTTACCACACTTCACACGCCCACCGAGGAGTTGATCCCGATGACCGACGACAGACTACCGCTTGCCGAGCTGATGGCGAAGACTGGAGATGGAGATTTCCTGCGCACGATCGCCGAGAGCGTATTACAGATCATCATGGAGGCCGACGTCGATGGCCTGGTCGGCGCTAGCCGACACGAGCGCTCCGGCGACCGGACGACCTGGCGGAACGGCTACCGCGACCGCAGCCTCGATACCCGGCTCGGCACGCTCAACCTGAGGATTCCCAAGCTACGGACCGGCGCCTACTTCCCTGGCTTCCTGGAACCCAGGAAGACCGTCGAGAAGGCGCTGGTCGCGGTGATCCAGGAGGCGTGGATCGCCGGCGTCAGCACCCGGCGTGTCGACGAGCTGGTGCAGGCCATGGGCATGACCGGCATCTCCAAATCCTCGGTGTCCAAGCTGTGCAAGGATATCGACGAACGTGTCCATGCCTTCCTTAAGCGGCCGCTCACCGGCGACTGGCCCTACCTCTGGCTCGATGCTACCTACCTCAAGGTGCGCGAGGGCGGGCGGATCGTCAGTGTCGCCGCGATAATAGCCGTTGCCGTCAACACCGAGGGCAAGCGCGAAATCGTTGGCCTTCACATTGGCCCCTCCGAAGCCGAGCCATTCTGGTCGAGCTTCCTCAAGGACCTCGCACGCCGCGGACTGACCGGCGTGAAGCTGGTCATCTCCGATGCCCACGAGGGCCTCAAGGCAGCGATCACTCGCGTGCTCAGCGCCACCTGGCAGCGGTGCCGCGTCCACTTCATGCGCAATGCCCTGGCCTACGTGCCCAAGGGCCAGAACACTGTCGTCGCCGCTGCCATCCGCCAGGTCTTCCTCCAGCCCGACCATGCCGCCGCGACACAGGTCTGGCGCCAGGTCGCCGACCAGTTGCGTACCCGCTGGCCAAAGCTCGGCGCCTGCATGGACGATGCCGAGCACGACGTGCTGGCCTACATGACCTTCCCCGAGCAGCACCGCGTCAAATTACATTCCACCAATCCACTGGAACGCCTGAACAAGGAAGTGAAGCGCCGCGCCGATGTCGTCGGCATCTTCCCGAACGAGGATAGCATCATCCGCCTCGTCGGCGCCGTCCTGCTGGAGCAGAATGACGAATACCAGCTCCAGCACCGCTACATGCAGATCGAGGGCATGGCCGCCCTTGCTACACCAATGATCGAGGAGGCACAGCCGCTACAGATTACACCCAAGGCCGCCTGAAAATGCAGCCCGCTGGCCACACCCAATTCTACACCACATTGACGGACGCGACC
>NZ_LXYF01000008.1:0-1430 GCF_002894065.1 Sphingobium sp. SA916 | reverse complement strand
TCGGCGCCGATTTTTTCAAGGAGGATTTGGGCTTCATCTTCGTTCCTTCGTCACTACGACGAAGCCCAAATCCTCCTTAAATCACAACCTCAATCTGTGCCATTGGCGCTGACGGCGGACAGTCGGCAGAGTATGGTTAACGCCCACTCATCACGAACATAGATGACTGAACGTATCAAATCCCTATACCAGCGCCTATGAACGAACTACGTTTCCGCTTTGAACGAACCTGATGACGAATGGTGTGGCGAGCTATTCGTGTCTGTCGCTGCTGACGGCTGTGCTGGCATAGGCTCAGCTTGGTTCAACAAGGAGCAACTGCGCGAGTTTGCGACGGCACTTACAGCGTTTCCTCTATCCGCTGACAACCCAGTGCGGCTTGATGGTAGCCTTGGCGGCAATGACCAAACACCGCCTCAAACGACAATCGACCTCACACTTGAGCCTTTTGATGTGCGGGGAGCGGTTCGTGTCACAGCGAAACTCGAATCGACAGTTTGGCAAAATGCGGACCGCGAGCTTCCCAAAACGGTCTCAACGCGGTTTCAAGTTCTGACGCGCAAGGTAGTGGTCCAGTAAGGAACGACGTATATACACTGACCGAACAAGTGGGGTTTAACGTGGAAGACGATATTAAGCAGGCTTGTAAGGATGAACAGGCGCGTGTCTTGGAACGTGCCATAGCCCTTCCGTTGCCAGACGCCGTTTTCACCATCTTTCATTACAATGAGCGCGAAAGGCGCTCACATTTCGATCCCATCCCGTTCACCGTTCTCTATGTGGACCACGATCCTGAAGCGGTCGCGGATTGGCAGCGCCGTGTCAGCAAGCTGTGGAGTGGCGCATATGATGTTGGTGATGCTTGGCATCGCCATGATGGGACATACGAAAAAATCCGCGCAGATTATGAAACCGCAAATCCAGGCTTCAACGCCCACACCTACGAGCGGGCAGAATACTACGGCCTGTTTCTTTCCCGCTAACGCGGAAAACAGCCCCGCCTATGGTCGATGACGTTTTCTGTTGACGCATAAGCGGATTATGCCCGCGAGAATGCCTATCCCAACCACGGTCACAAGAATGCGCGTCGCATTGATTTCGTAATTGCATTCTTCGCTGTTGCAGTGGGCGATACGGAAACTCATGAAGTTATAAGCAAGCGCCCCTAACGCGATGGCTGCAAGGCTACCCCACAGGGTGCCCGCACTCAGAAACCAAGGGTCGCTCTTCTTCGTCATTCATTCGCATAGCAGACCAGTAGCGAGCTGGCCAAAACGGCGAAATCGCAATTTTTTGCGGTTTTTAGCGGTTAGCGTCCGCGCTCGTGGTGTAATTTCTGGTGTAGATTGAGATGATCGCATGGGGTGGGGCATGCCGCACCCCATGCGATTTCGATCTCGGTGGCCACCGGGCTCATCGGTAAGGTGGAG
>NZ_LXYF01000007.1:0-1439 GCF_002894065.1 Sphingobium sp. SA916 | reverse complement strand
CTAGCACTACTTTGGCAGAAGTGTAATTTTTGGGATTCCCCCGGCGCAGGATGCGTGATTCATAGGGAGCCAGCTTTGATGGAGGCTGGTGATGGAAGGGGATTGGCAGGGCGATCTTGAGCGCTGGCTGAAACCGTATCTGCAGGGGCTCGGCAACAAGACACGGCGGCGGATGTGTCCAGCGTATATCGCGGGCTTGATCGGTCCCGGTGATCGCAAGAGCATCCAGCCCATGGCGGCCCGCGTGAGTGAGGTCAGCTACGACCGGCTGCACCATTTCATTGGTGCAGGTATCTGGGACAGCGCGCCGCTGGAAGCGACCTTGTGGCGACAGGCGGATGAGTTGGTCGGCGGTGACAAGGCCTGGCTGATCATCGACGACACCGCGCTGCCGAAGAAGGGCAAGGCGTCAGTCGGTGTCGCGCCGCAATACGCCACGGCGCTTGGCAAGAACGCGAACTGCCAGACGCTGGTATCGGTGACGCTGGCCTCGGGAGAAGTGCCGGTCATGCTGAGCTTACGACTTTTCCTGCCGGAAAGCTGGACGAGCGATGCGGTTCGGATGTCCAAGGCTGGTGTGCCTAATCTTCTCCAGACCTATCGCACGAAGCCCGAGATCGCCATTGAGGAGATCGACCGCGTCATCGCCGCTGGGGTCCGCTTCGGCTGCGTTCTGGCCGATGCGGGATATGGCTTATCCGCCTCGTTCCGGCAGGCATTGAGCGCACGGGATCTTCGCTGGGCCGTCGGCATCCCCCGGCACCAGAAGGTCTATCCTGCCGACGTGCAACTGATCTTCCCGGTGGAGAACCGCGGGCGTCCGCGTGTGCGGCACGTGCCCGACATCAAATCCCGGGCCGCGCACGCCATGCTCGAAGACGTAAAGTGGCGTCAGGTCAGCTGGCGCCGGGGAACAAAGGGGCGCCTGTCAGCGCGCTTTGCCGCCGTGCGTGTACGCGTCGCCGATGGTGCGCCACAGCGGATCGGCGCAGCCGGAGCTCAACACATGCCCGGCGAAGAAGCATGGCTGGTTGGCGAGCATCGCTCGACCGGCGAGCGAAAATACTACCTCTCGAACCTACCAGCCGATACCTCGATGAGGGACTTGGCGGGGGCGATCAAGGCGCGCTGGATCTGCGAGCAGGCGCATCAGCAACTCAAGGAAGAACTCGGCCTCGACCACTTCGAGGGTCGCTCCTGGACCGGGCTGCATCGGCACTCTCTGATGACAATGATGGCCTATGCCTTCCTTCAGACCCGCAGGCTCGCTCAGGCGGGACGGAAAAAAAAGAGTCCCTGGGCCACCACCTCAGCCCAGCCTGCCGGCAGTCCGCAAAGCCATCCTTGATCGCCTCTCGCGTGCACCGCCAGGCCAATGCCCTCATTGCGGGGGTGCTCTCTCAAGCGCGTCAGTCTCACTTCTGCCAAAGTAGTGCTAG
>NZ_LXYF01000006.1:0-1449 GCF_002894065.1 Sphingobium sp. SA916 | reverse complement strand
ACGGATGGTCGCCAGCCGGGCGCGGCGGCAGCCATTGGCGAGGAAGCCGTAATGACGGATGCGATGGAAACCGTCAGGCAGGCTGTGGAGCAGGAAGCGGCGGATAAACTCGTCGGCGGCCAAGGCCATATACTTTTGGGCATTGTCATGGCGATAGTCCCGCCACCGGAAGGTGACGGTGGCATCGATCATGCTGACGAGGCGGCTATTAGCGATAGCAACACGATGGGTGTAGCGGCCCAGATAGGCGAGAACATGCCCCGGTGAACCGAAGGGCGGCTTGGCGTAGACTACCCAGGAGGTCTTGCGCAGCGGCCTGAGCGCGTCGGCAAAGGCCCGGCTGTCGCTCAGATGTTCCAGCGTACCGAAGAACTGCAAATGCCTGGCCGTGTGCGCTGCCTGGAGCCGCTCAAGAAACAGCCGGCGGAACAGGCGCGAAAGCACGGGGATCGGCAGGAAGAAGCGGGGTCGACAGGCGATCCAGCGTTGGCCATCGGTCGACAGCGCACCGCCTGGAATGAGGCAGTGGATGTGCGGATGGTGCGTGAGCGTCTGCCCCCAGCTGTGAAGAATGGCGATGAAGCCGAGCTCGCCGCCGAGATGCTTGGGATCGGCGCCGATGGTCTTGAGCGTCGCGGCGACGGTATCGAACAGGATGGCGTAGACCTGGGCCTTGTTCTGATAGGCGATCGCGGCGATCTCGGCCGGCACCGTGAATACGACGTGGAAATAGGGCACTGGCAGGAGATCGGCTTCGCGCGCCGCCAGCCATCGTTCGCGCGCGCTCCCTTGGCACTTTGGACAATGGCGATTCCTACAGCTGTTAAACGAGACCCGGCTATGGCCGCAGTTGTCGCAAGCCTCGACATGGCCGCCGAGCGCTGGGGTCCGGCACAGCTCGATCGCAGCCATGACACGACGCTCGACGCGGCCAAGATGCCCGTCATGGGCCAGGCGGTAAGCAGGGCCGTGGCGGCGGAATATATCCGCCACCTCCAACGCTGGACGCATGGCGACGCCCTCAGCTGGGCGGCACCACATCCAGGCTGAGGCGGTCGAGCGGACTTTGCGTCGTGGCGATCGTGGTCGTCGCGACATGGGTGTAGCGTGCCGTCGTCGACAGATGGCTGTGCCCGAGCAAAACCTGGATGATCCGGATATCGACTCCGCTCTCGAGCAGGTGCGTCGCAAAACTGTGCCTCAGCGTGTGGACGCTGACCCGCTTGGTCAATCCTGCCGCCTTGGTGGCTGACCGGCAGGCGGCGTGAAGACAGGTCGTGGTGATCGGCGTATCGACGCTGCGTCCGGGGAACAGAAAATCCTGCGGGTGGGCGAGCCGCCAATAGGTCCGCAGGATCCCGAGCAACTGCGTCGAGAGCATGACCGTACGATCCTTGGCGCCCTTGCCATGGTGGACCTGGATCACCATCCGGTCGCTGTCGATGTCCG
>NZ_LXYF01000005.1:0-1464 GCF_002894065.1 Sphingobium sp. SA916 | reverse complement strand
TCTCCAATGAAAGAACTCAAGAGGCAGGGTGCATGTAAAAGTGCCCGTTTCCTCGTGGGTTCGTTGTTGTTTCTGTGTCCATCGACGCCGGCACGGACGAGTTGTAGCTTCCGAGGCCAGGCGTCCTGTCCTCGTTTCGGCATTGAGCCATTCTCCAATCCGTGACCTTACCGTGTAGGCTCGGTCACATTCCGGTGTGCGGCTCTCGGCTTCCCATTCTCCTGGAGAGTGCGGCCCCGCGATGCGGAGCCCACTAGGCGAATATCAGGACAGCCGAGAACTGTTGGACGGTCGCTCCACCAGTGCGTCGCGGCGCTCATAGTCACGCTGGTCGCGCAGCACCTGGTAGGCGATCGTCAATAGCTTGCGCCCCACAATGACCTTGGCGCGGTTCGCGCCCTTGGTCGCCTTCAGGCGCTCGTAATCGAATTTGAGGGCAGGTTCCGCCCGCATGGCTGGAATACTGGCTTCCACGAAAGCCCAGCGCAGCCATTTGTTGCCTGCCTTGATAATCCGCCCGTTCCAGCATTTGCCGCCGCTCGCATAGGTCGAAGGCACCAGGCCGGCATAGGCAGCGAGTTTCTTGGCCGACCGGAAGCGCGAGATGTCGTCGATCTCGGCGGCAATCAGGCGCGCAAAGAACTCGCCCACGCCCGGGATTGTCTTGAGGCGTTTGACGTCCGCGTTGTCCTTGCTGAAGCAGCGGATCGTCTTCTCGGACTCGCGGATCCGCTGGTTGATGTCATCGATGAAGGCAAGCGCGCGATCGATATGCTCGCGATCGATCACCGACACTGAAAGCAGTTCGAGCTGCCCCCGCCCGATCTTGCCGAACTGATCCGACATCTCCCGCAACGCTCGGGTCTGTTCTGGATAGCGGTCGAAGATCGTCACCACCCGGTTCTTCACCATCGTGCGCAGCCGGACGAAGAAGATCCTCTCTCGCAACGCCTGGCGAAGCGCGCGCGCGGCCTCGCACGGAACATAGGATTCCGGGATCAGGTCAGCCCGCAGCAGATGCGCCAGGATCGTCGCGTCGATCTTGTCGGTCTTGATCTTGGCGTCGGCAATCGCCTTCACCTTGAGTGGATGGGCGAGAATGACATCGTCGCACAGCTCATCGAGCCAGTCGTACATCACCGTCCAGTTGCGGCTCGCTTCCATCACCGCATGGCTGTTCTCCAGATAGGGCGAGAGGAAGCCGGCAAGTGAGCGCGGATCGTTCTTCACCTTGCCCGATCGCAGGACCTTCCCGCCGCCGTCCTGCACCACCAGATGCGTATAGGCTTTGTGGTAGTCCACGCCGATATGATAATCATAAGACATGGGTGCATCTCCATTGCCGAGGAGGTTCGGCAATTTGCTTAACGCTCGTGCCTGCACGAGGGGGTGCACCCTTGCCTCTACGGTGATCATCACCGCTCCTTCCTTCACGGAAGCTAGTCGCTTTCATACCGCCTCCTG
>NZ_LXYF01000004.1:0-1517 GCF_002894065.1 Sphingobium sp. SA916 | reverse complement strand
GATCACGCAAATCGCCGTCTTATCCATAGAAACATCAAGCGCGGCATAGGCAGTCATGGCTTTCCTCCTCGATAGGGGATGCTCAATATGGGGCGAATCGCACCCAATGACCGCATCTCGAAAAACCTCTGGTGCATAGCGGCCTGAACTGATTCACTGCCATTGCGCGACAGCGGAGGCGGTAATGGCGGGACAGCCGGGTTTCTTTGATCTTTCGAACCAGTACGAGGCGCTGAGTGCAGCGGGCGATCCGCTGGAGCGGTTGGCGGCCGTCGTTGACTTCGAGGTTTTCCGTTGACCGCTGGTCGCCGCCCTGCGACGCGCCCCGCGCGCCAAGGGCGGACGTCTGCCGTTCGACCCTGTGCTGATGTTCAAGATCCTGGTTCTGCAGGCACTGTACTCGTTGTCAGACGAGGCAACCGAGTTTCAGATCAAGGATCGGCTGTCGTTTCAGCGGTTCCTGGGCCTTGGGCTCGACGGCACGGTGCCGGATGCGACGACGGTATGGCTGTTCCGCGAGCGCCTCGTGAAGGCCAGGGCGATCGACCGGCTGTTCGCCCGCTTCGATGCCGCGCTGACCGATCGGGGTTATCTGGCCATGGGCGGCCAAATCATCGATGCCACGGTCGTGCCGGCGCCGAAACAACGGAATACCGAAGTGGAGAAGATGGCGATCAAGGAGGGGTGCGTTCCCGAGGCCTGTCAAGTAAAACCCGCCAAGCTCCGCCAGAAGGATCGCGACGCGCGCTGGAGCGTCAAGTACACCAAGGCCAAGGTGAAGGAAGGCGCCGATCCCAAGGCGTTCAAGCCGGTCGACCTCGCTATCCCGATGTTCGGCTACAAGAACCACATCGGCATCGACAGGACCCATGGTCTGATCCGTACCTGGGACGCCAGCGCCGCCAATGCTCACGATGGTGCACGACTGCCCGATGTGGTCAGCAAGGACAACACCGGCTCGGGGGTCTGGGCGGACACGGCCTACCGGTCGAAGAAGAACGAGGCGTTCCTCGCCAAGGGGATGTTCACCAGCCACATCCACCAGAAGAAGCTGCCGCGCCGGCCGATGCCCGAACGCATCGCCAGGGCCAATGCAAAACGATCCGCCGTGCGTTCGGCGGTCGAGCACTTGTTCGCCGGGCAGAAGCACCGCATGGGGCTGGTCGTGCGGACCATCGGCATCGCCCGCGCCCGCATCAAGATCGGGATGGCCAACCTGGCCTATAACTTCCAGCGTCTTGCCTGGCTTGAGGGGCGTCCTGCGCCCGCATGACGCAAAAACCGGCCCCTGCAGCCGGTTCCGACACGGAAATCAGCGGATCAGCACCCAAAAACCGGGGCTCACCGTCAATTTGCGCGCCTTCACGTCGCCATCATGCCGAAATCAGACGGTTCTTCGAGATGCGGTCATTGGGTGCGATTCGCCCCATATTGAGCATCCCCTATCGAGGAGGAAAGCCATGACTGCCTATGCCGCGCTTGATGTTTCTATGGATAAGACGGCGATTTGCGTGATC
>NZ_LXYF01000003.1:0-117701 GCF_002894065.1 Sphingobium sp. SA916 | reverse complement strand
CTCAAGATCGCCCTGCCAATCCCCTTCCATCACCAGCCTCCATCAAAGCTGGCTCCCTATGAATCACGCATCCTGCGCCGGGGGAATCCCAAAAATTACACTTCTGCCAAAGTAGTGCTAGGCCGCGTGGACAAATTCGGAATGTCGGGAAATGGCCAATTCAGGACATTCCCCTCCCGTAAACGGGAGGGGTTAGGGGTGGGCGCGAGCGCAGCGAGCTTCCAGCTTAGCCGTTGAAAATTCACGCTGATGTCGCGCCAGCCCACCCCCTAGCCCCCTCCCGCCTGCGGGAGGGGGAATGTCCGCAATCCACCCAAATCGGCAGAGGTCTGCGCCGATCTACCCTGTCACTTCCAACTTCTGGAGCGTCATGCGTTGCAGCGCCGCTTCATCGACGGCAAGGCCCAGGCCCGGCCCCGTCGGAACCGTCACGGCGCCATTCTCTATCGCCATGGCGCCTTCCGCGATCAGGGGATCGTCGCCCAGCACGCCCACGCCGAAAACGAACTCCGCCGCGCCGAAGGTGCGGGCCGCCGGGACCGAGGCGCAGAAATGCGCCGCCGCCGCCGCTTCGAGTTGGGAGGCGACCGCCAGGCCTCCGCAATTGATGCCGATGCCGTGCGCCTCGCCCAGCGCCGCGATCTTGCGGGCGGGGGTCAGGCCGCCGACCTTGTAGAGCTTGATGCAATATACATCCGCCGCCGCCGCATCCGCGATGCGGGCCGCGTCCTGGAGCGTGAACAGGCTTTCGTCGGCCATGATGGGAACGCCGCCCGCCTTGGCCCGGATCGCGGCCATGGCGCGCAGATCGGCCCGCTCCACCGGCTGTTCGCAATAGCCCACATCCATGTCGCGCAGGGCGTTGAGAGCCGACACCGTGTCCGCCGCCGTCCAGCCGGTATTGGGATCGACGCCGATCATGATGTCCGGCCCGACCGCCGCCCGCACCCGTTCGAAATTGGCGACGTCCGTCCGCCAGCCGCCCTTGCCCGCCGCCTTCAGGCACAGCACCCGGATGCCGAATTCCTCGACGGCGCGGCGGGCGTCCGCGACCATCTGCGCGGGATCGTCATAGAGGCTGACCGACCATTCCAGCGGGATCGCGGCATTGGCCCGCCCGCCGATCAGCGCGTGGACGGGCAGGCCCACCGCCTTGCCGAATGCATCGTGCAGCGCGATGTCGACCAGCGCGCGCGCCGCCGGATTGCCCGCCAGCCGCGATGTCAGCAGGCCGTCGATCGATTCCAGGTCGCACACCCGCTTGCCGATCAGCAGCGGTCCGTAGATGTCCCTGATCGCGCCGATCACGCTATGCACCGTATCGGCGACGAAATGGCCGGGGCTGATCGGACGGATCTGGGCGATGCCGGTCACGCCCTCCGCATGGATCTTGAGCAGGACGGGCTTGCCCAGCAACTGGTCCGAAGGCCCGGTGTCGTAGCTGCCGCTAGAGAAAGTGCGCTTCAGCCGGACCGGCAGTTCGGTGACGTGCAGTTCTATCCTCTCGATGCGCATCATGCGGCCGCCCGGCTGTCGTTGCGCCATTGCGCCAGCACGATGTCGGCGCCCCGTTCCCCGAGGGCGATGGTCGGCGCATTGGTGTTGGAGGAGGGAATGGTCGGGAAGACGGAGGAATCGATCACCCGCAAATTGCCGACGCCGCGCACCCGCAGTTGCGGATCGACCACCGCCTCCGCATCGGTCCCCGCCTTGCAGCTTCCGACGATATGCCAGGTGGTCTGCGTCGTTTCCCGGATATAGTCGATGATCTCCTCATCGGTGACGGTGGCGTCGCCGGGCCGCGTTTCCCGCACGATCATCGCCCGCATCGCGGGATGGGAGGCGACGTTCCGCACCGCCTTGATCCCCGCCAGCAGCACGCCGACATCATGCGGATCGTCGCAATATCTGGGGTCGATCTTCGGATAGGCGACGGGATCGGGCGACTGGATATGCGTCCAGCCGCGCGAGCGGGGCCTGAGGCCCATGACGCCCACGGTGAAGCCCGAATGCGCGTCCAGCCCGTCCTGCGGCCTGCGCGCATAGCGATCCTTGCCGGAAAAGGGCTGAAGCTGGAGCTTCAGGTCGGCGCGCGGCTCATCG
Organism: Sphingobium sp. SA916; assembly: GCF_002894065.1. Lineage (NCBI taxonomy): Bacteria > Pseudomonadati > Pseudomonadota > Alphaproteobacteria > Sphingomonadales > Sphingobiaceae > Sphingobium > Sphingobium sp. SA916. The sequence continues at coordinate 115,598 of NZ_LXYF01000003.1, read as the reverse complement.
GGGGAGCTGCGCATCACGATATGGGCCACCGCCGAGCAGATCGACAGCAGCCCCTTGCCGAACAGCGCGAATTTCAGGCCTTCCTTCACCTTCACCGTCGGGCGCTGCAGCGCGTCGTTGATGGTGATCGGCCTGGTGCATTCGAATGTCAGGCGGGTATTGGGATGGTCCAGCAAATTCTCGCCCACGGCGGGCATGTCCCTGATGACCTCTATTCCATATTCGCGCAGCAGCGACGCATTGCCGATGCCGGACAGTTCGAGCAGCTTGGGAGACTGGACCGGGCCTGCCGACAGGATCACTTCCTTGCGGGCGTCGATGCGCGTCAGTTCATTGCCACGCCGGACCTCCACACCCGTAGCCACGCCGTTTTCGATGATCACCCGCGTCACCAGAGCGTCGACCATCACGTCCAGATTGGGACGGCCCCGCGCCGGCTTCAGATAGCCGACCGCCGAAGAGGAGCGGAAACCGCGCCTGGTCGAATATTGCAGATAGGACGCGCCCTCATAATGGCCGTCATTATAATCCTCGACATAGTCGAACCCGGCCTGGCAGCCCGCTTCCACGAAAGCGTCGGCCAGCGCGTCGAAATGCTTGAGGCTGGTGACGCCGATCGGCCCGTCATGGCCGCGCACCGCCGGATCGCCCTGGCGGTAGCTTTCCATCCGCTTGAAATAGGGCAGCATGTCGGACCAGCCCCAGCCCGGCAGGCCCAGCGCCGCCCAACTGTCGAATTCCGCCGGATCGCCGCGGACATAGACATTGCCGTTGATCGAGCTGGAGCCGCCCAGCACCCGCCCCCGCGTCCATAATTGGGTGCGGTTCTTGAGCGCGGCCTGCGGTTCGGTGATGAAGGGCCAGGTGTGATTGGGGTCCTTCAGCAAGTTCACGACCATCAGGGGTATGTGGATGCTGATGCTGCTGTCGCGCCCGCCCGCCTCGATCAGCAGCACCCGTTCCCGGCCATCCTCCGACAGACGATTGGCAACCGCGCATCCGGCCGACCCCGCACCCACGACGATGAAATCATAAGGCCCTTCGTTCCGGCCAGCCCTTGCGTTCACGCTGCATCCCTCATCGATATTCTGGTTGGCCGGACATTATGGCCGGGTAGCATGCAATACAATATAATCGCAGAGGAGCAGCATATCGTTATCGCATGCCGAAACTGTCGGCGCCGGTCAGGACTGGGGCTTCACCGTCACCGGCGTGCGCCAAATCTCGCCCTTTTCCGCCTCCGTCACGTAGAGATAGCCGTCATGGATGGTGAGGTTCGTCGTCCAGCGGCCAGCTTCCTTCGGCAACTTCATATAGCCGAGCGTGAAGCCGTCCATATCGGCCACGCCCACCGCCCCGGCCAGGAATTCCGCCCAATAGAGCCGCCCGTCCGCGTCCATGGTCATGCCGTCCGGCCCGATCCCGCCATCGGTATGCGCCAGAATATAGGGGCCGCGCTTGCTCTGCGCATTGGCGACCGACGGCATGGTCATGATCGCCTTCGCGCCGTAGAGGCCGATATTGACGAACTTGCCGTCGGGCGTAAGCGCGACGCCATTGGGATAGGGCAGCCTGTCCGCCAATATCCTGGCCGAACGGGTGCCGGGCGCGAAATAGGCGACGCGCCCCACCCGGTCGAGATAATTGGAATTGTCCGCCAGCGTCACATAGATGCCGCCCTGTTCATCGAAGACGAGATCGTTGGCGACAAAGGATTTGCCTTCCACCCTGTCCGCGAAGACTGTGAGCGACCGGGACCGCGGATCATAGGTCAGGATGCCGCGCGCATTGTCCGTGATGAACAAGCGCCCGTCCTTATGGAAGCGCGCGCCGTTGGGATTGCCCCCCGTGCTGAGCTGGGTGACGCATTGGCCGCCGACGACCTTCACGATTGCGCCGTTGAACAGGCTGACGGCCCAGATGTCGCCATTGCCGTCGAAATTGATCCCTTCCAGAAACTGGCCGCAGGTGACGAGCTTTTCGAACCGGCATTCGCCGCATATGTCCTTCAGGGTCGAAGCCTGCGCGGCGACGGCGCCGGTCATCGCGACGGCGCAGCCCAAGAGCTTCATCAATTTCCGGATTGCCATTCCACCTCTCCCATGCTCCGCTGTCCTGCGCGCATTTCCGATGCGAAATCATCCGGATCGAGGGGATCGAAGGCCAATATCCAAACGGCATTCAGGAGAAGCGCTGCTTATGGTGGAACCGGCGGGCACCATAAGCTTCCGTTATTCTCGCTCACCGGAAACATATTGGAGGGCATAGCGTCGGCGGGCTAGGACTGTGCCAAAGGCGGGAGGATGACATTGGCTGAGCGGCAGGATTACGACCTTTTCATCGGCGGGCAGTGGGTGCCGCCGGAAATGAACGAGCGCTTTCCCACCGTCAATCCGTTCGACCAGACTGTCTGGGCGACAATCTCGCAAGCCGGTCCGTCCGACGTCGCCGCCGCCGTCGCCGCCGCCCGGGATGCCTTCGAACGGCGCTGGCGCGGGGTGCCGGGGGTGGAGCGCGCCCGGCTGATGCACCGCCTGGCCGACCTGATCGAGCGCGACGCCGACCGGCTGGCCAGGCTGGAGTCCACCGACAATGGCAAGGTGATACGCGAAACCCGATCGCAGATGCGCTTTTGCGCGCGGGTCTTCCGCTTCTTCGCGGGCTATGCCGACAAGATATTCGGCAAGGTCATTCCCGTCGACCGGTCCGACATCTTCGACTATGCGACGATGGAGCCGCTGGGGGTGATCGGCGTCATCACGGCATGGAATTCCCCCATCGCGCTGCTGGCGAACAAGGTGCCGGCGGCTCTGGCGGCGGGCAATGCGGTGGTGGTGAAGCCGTCCGAGCATGCGTCCGTCACCACGCTGGAATTCGCGCGGCTGGTGGAGGAGGCGGGATTCCCCAAGGGCGTGTTCAACGTCGTCACGGGGGACGCGCGTACCGGAAGGGCGCTGGTGGAAGGCGGCGGGCTGGACAAGATCAGCTTTACCGGCAGCAGCCATGGCGGGCGGGAAATCGCCGCCGCCGCCGGGCGCAACCTGACGCCCGTGATCCTCGAACTGGGCGGGAAATCGCCCAATATCATCTTCGAGGATGCGGACCTGGGCAAGGCGACCGTGGGCGCGCTGGCGGGCATTTTCGCGGCGACGGGGCAGACCTGCATCGCCGGGTCGCGCCTGCTGGTCCAGCGGTCGGTCCATGACGGCGTGGTGGAGGAACTGGCGCGCCGGGCGGCGAATATCCGGCTGGGCGATCCGCTCGATCCCGCGACGGAGATGGGCACGGCGGCCAACCGGCCGCAGTTCGACCGCATCCTGTCGTTCATCGAGTCCGCGAAGGCGGACGGCGCGCGGCTGATCACCGGGGGCGAAGCGGCGCGCGACGGCATTCTGCGCGACGGGCTGTTCGTCAAGCCCACCATCTTCGCGGACGTCGACAACCGCATGCGCGTGGCGCAGGAGGAGATTTTCGGGCCCGTGCTCTCCATCATCCCCTTCGATACGGAGGAGGAGGCGATCGCCATCGCCAACGACCAGAGCTTCGGCCTGGCGTCGGGCATCTGGACGCAGAGCCTGAACCGCATGCACCGCGTTTCCGCCGCACTCCGCACCGGCATGGTGTGGGTCAACACCTATCGCGCCGTGGCCGTGCAGACGCCCTTTGGCGGGGTGAAGGACAGCGGCTTCGGCCGCGAGCGCGGCGAAGAGGGGTTGAAGGAATTCCTGACCACGAAGAATGTGATGATCAACCTGTCCGAAAGCGAGCGGGACCCGTTCCAGGTGCAGACCTGAACGGCAGAAGAGGATGAGCCGATGTGCGATCAATGCCCCAAGGCGCCGGATGGCTGGATCGGCTGGCTGGACCTGCCGGCAAGCAGGCCGGTCCAGCCAGCCGGTCCCTGGGTCGACCTGACCCATGATGTCGGCCCGGACATGCCCTGCGCGTCGATCTTTCCGAGGCCCAGCTTCGGCAGGCTGCGTTCGCTGCCCCAGGACCCGTTCAACGTCACCGACATCCACATGGTCGCGCATGCCGGGACGCATGTCGACGCGCCGCTGCATTATTTCGAGGACGCGCCCGACATGGCCTCGATCCCGCCGGAGCGGCTGAGCGGCGAAGGCGTCGTCTGGCGCATCGAAAAGGGGCCGGACCAGATCATCTCCGTCGCGGAGCTTGAGCAATGCCGCCCGCTCCTGCAGGCGGGCGACATATTGGCGGTGGACACCGGCTGGGCCGCCCGCTTCGGCACGCCGGACTATGAACGGCATCCGAGCTTCAGCCCCGAAGCCGCCACATGGCTGCTGGAAAGGCGCATCAAGATGCTGGCCTGCGACTTTGCGACGCCCGACCTTGTCTATCATCTTCGGCAACCCGGTTTCGACTGGCCGGTCCACCGCACGCTGCTCGCCAACGGCATATTGATCTGCGAGCATTTGACCGGGCACGCCGCCTTCGCCGGGGAGCGGGTCGAGTTCCTGTTCGGCGCCCTGCCCATCGCCGGAGGCGACGGTTCGCCAGCGCGGGTGCTGGCCCGCAGGATCGCCCGAGCCGGTGTATAGCGGGGACCGGTATCTGGCCGACGCGCTTGCGGCCTGCGGCGCGACTCATTTCTTCCACGTCCCGCTGCTGCTGCCCGGGGCGGTCAAGGCGATGCAGGCTGCCGGGGTCCTGCCCGTCGTCGCCCATGGCGAGAAGGCCGCCGCCTATATGGCGGACGGCTATGCGCGGGCTTCGGGCCGGATCGGCCTGTGCGGGGCGCAGCAGATCGGCGCGGCCAATCTGGCCGCCGGATTGCTGGACGCGCTGATGGCGCGATCCCCGGTGCTGGCGCTGACCGGCGGCAGCACCGCCGCCACCCGCGACCGCAACCAATATCAGGAGGTCGACCAGCAGCCCATTTTCGCCGGGCTGACCAAGATGACGTCGCGCATCGACCTGGTCTCGCGCCTGCCCGACATGCTGGGCCAGGCCATGCGGGTGGCGACCGGCGGCGCGCCCGGCCCGGTCCATCTGGAACTGGCGGGCTTTACCGGCGGGGTGCTGAACGATCCGATGGACCCTGCGCCCCTGCCCGATCCGGCCTTCGCTTCATGCCCGGCGGTCCGCCATGCCGCGCCCGCCGCCGACATCCGCCGCGCCGCCGACCTGCTGCGCCATGCCATGCGTCCCGTCGTCATTGCCGGATCGGGCATCCGCGCGAGCGGCGCGCAGGAAGCGCTGGCGGCCTTCGTGCGGCGGCACGGGCTGCCCCTCGCCACCTCGCTCGACGCCAAGGCGGTGTTGCGGGAAAGCGATCCGCTCTCGCTCGGCGTCTGCGGCATCTATTCGCGGGAAGCCGCCAACCGGGCGGTGAGCGAGGCCGATCTGGTCCTTTTCGTGGGGACCATGGCGGGCAGCATGACGACCACCGGCTGGAAGGTGCCCCAACCCGGCGTCGCCGCGATCCAGATCGACGTGGACGCCCGCGAACTGGGCCGCAACTATCCGTTGCAGGCCGCGCTTTGCGGCGATCCGAAAACCATATTGGAACAATTTTCCGCTGCGCTGACGGACATGCCGGTACGGCGGGACTGGCTGCGGCATGTGGAAGAATTGCGCGCGGACTGGACGCAGGCGGCGGCGCCGGCCGAAATGTCGGACGCCCTGCCGATCCGTCCCGAACGCCTGTGCCGCACCCTGTCGGAAGAACTGCCGGAAGGCGCGCTTCTGGTGGTCGACACCGGCCATGCCGCCGCCTGGGCGGCGCGCCACATCTATCTCGACCGGCGCGGGCAGGGCCTGCTGCGCGCCGCCGGATCGCTCGGCTGGTCCTATCCCGCCTCGCTCGGCGCCAAATGCGCGCAGCCCGACCGGCCCGTCCTGTGCTTCACCGGCGATGGCGGGTTCCTGTACCATATGAGTGAAATGGAGACGGCGCGGCGTTACGGCATCAACACCGTCACGATCGTCTCCAACAATAACGGCCTCAGCCAGGAAAAGCCGGTCTGGGCCGGCAATGCCGACCATGATCATCACTGGCGCTTCTCCCCGGTCGACTATGCCGCCGCCGCGCGCGCGTTCGGCTGCAAATCCTGTCGGATCGAGCGGCCGGGCGAGTTGGGCCCCGCGCTGCGATCCGCCATCAAGGAGGATGCGCCGGTCATCGTGGAGGTCATGACCGACATATTGGCGCTGCATCCGCCCGCCTGGACGCCGTCCGATCCGGCCCGGTTCTATTAGGTGGATTGGCTGCGTTCCGAAGAGGCTGGATGACTGATGTGGGTAGGAATCGGACACCCACTTACCCCTCTCCCTCGAGGGAGAGGGCTGCGCAGACTTGGCAGCTTGCTGCCTAGTCGTAGCCGGGTGAGGGGGTTGCGATCCAGGGGATCGCACGGGCCGCAGGCCCGCTCCCCCTCATCCAAATCAGCCTGAGCCCCTTCGTCGCCAAGGCTTCCTGCCCTTCTCTCTCAGGGGAAAAGAAAGGTCCTGAATTGGCCATTCCCCAGCTTTCCGAATTTGCCATCCGCCATTCTCATCGCCCGAACCCGCTTCCTATCAGCCGCTTGTCCGTTCGAATGCCTTCGCAGAGACATGGTGCGCCGATTGGCTCTAACCCGCCACCGTCTGGAATTCATGCACCGCGCGCCTTACCCGCAAGGGCGTCAGATTCGGCGCGACCGAATGCACGAAGTCCAGCAGGAACGACCGCAAATAGGTATTCCGCCGCAGCACGATCTTGATCGTGCTCGACGGCAACAGATGCGATGCATCCCGCGCCCGAATACCGACATCGCGCTCCGGATCATAAGTCATGGACGCCAATATCCCAATTCCCAGGCCCATCCCCACATAGGTCTTGCAGACATCGGCGTCGATGCCGCTCATCACGATCTTCGGCTCCAGTCCGGCGTCGGAAAAGGCCTTCATCACCTTCCACCGACCACTATAGCGCGTGTCGTAGGTGATGATCGGATAGCGCGCGATCTCCTCCAGCGTCAGTTCCGGCACGGCCAGGATCGGGTGGCCGACGGGCGCGACGATGCAGCGGTGCAGGTCGAAACAGTCGAGCTTCACCAGATTGGGGAAATCCCGCGTCGTTTCCGTGCCGATCGACAGGTCTGCGTCGCCCGCCTCCACCAGCGCGCAGATTTCCTCCGGGTCGCCCTGCTTCAGCACCAGCTTCACGTCGGGATAGCGGGCGACGAATTTCTCCACCACCTTGGGCAGCACATAGCGGGCCTGGGTATGCGTCGTCGCGATGGTGAAGACGCCGCGATTGCCCGAATGCATGTCCTCCTTCAGCGACTTGAGCGCGGCGACGTCCGTCGCGATGCGCTGCGCGATGGAAAAGACGACGCGGCCCGGTTCGGTCAGGTCGATGATCCGGTTGCGGGTGCGCATGAAGATCTCGAAACCCAGTTCCTGCTCCAGCAACTGGATTTGCCGGCTCACCCCGGGCTGCGAGGTGTTGAGGGCATCGGCCGCCGCCGAGAGATGATTGTTATGCCGCACGATTTCAACGACATAGCGGAGCTGTTGCAGCTTCATCCGGCCATCCTCACCATAAATTTTTGATATGGCAGAATACTATAATATTCCGTGCGCGCATAAAGCAATCCCCTAAAAGTGGCTGGCATGACAGCGGCGGGGCAGCCTTGTGACCGGTCTCACCGGCGTACCCGCCCGCTTGCCTTGGAGGGGAGGGCGGCTGCGCTTTCCTGAGTCAGGGATTGGCCTGGATCAAGAGGGACGGGAATGCCGGAACAGCAACAATCCGATTTCGACATCGTGGTCGTGGGCGGCGGCAATGCCGCGCTCTGCGCCGCGATCAGCGCCGCCAATGAGGGGAGCCGCGTCCTCCTGCTGGAACGTTCCCCGGTGGAGGAGCGGGGCGGGAACTCCGCCTATACCGACGGGCTGATGCGCACCGTCTATGACGGCGCCGACGACATCCGCGCCTATTGCCCGGATCTCACGGACGAGGAAGTCGCGGTCAGCGACTTCGGCACCTATACCGAGGAACAGTTTTTCGACGACATGGGCGAGATCACCCAATATCGCACCGATCCCGACCTGTGCGAAATCCTGGTGAAGCGCAGCCGGGAGACCATCCTGTGGATGCGCGATCAGGGCGTCCGCTTCTTCCCCAATTTCGGGCGGCAGGCCTATCGCGTGAACGGCCGCTTCAAATTCTGGGGCGGCGCCACCATCGCCGTGGCCAGCGGCGGCCCCGGCCTGGTGGATGCGCTGTACAACGCGGCGGAAAAGCGCGGCGTGGAAATCCGCTACAATGCCTGGGTCCGCGATCTGCTGCGCGACGAAAGCGGGATTTCCGGCGTCACGCTGCTCAATGGGCAGGGCGAGATCGAAACCATCCATGCGCGGGCCGTCGTGCTGGCCTGCGGCGGGTTCGAGGCGAATGCCGAATGGCGCGCCCGCTATCTGGGGCCGGGCTGGGATCTGGCGAAGGTTCGCGGTTCGCGCTTCAACACCGGCGACGGCCTGTCCATGGCTCTCGCCGCCGGCGCGCAATCCTATGGGCACTGGTCGGGTTGTCATGCCGTGTCCTGGGAACGCAATGCGCAGGATTTCGGCGATCTCGCACTGACGCCACAATATCAGCGTCATTCCTATCCGCTCTGCATCATGGTCAATCGCGACGGAAAACGATTTGTCGATGAAGGCGCCGACTTCCGTAACTACACCTATGCGAAATATGGGCAGGCGGTATTGCAGCAACCCGGACAAGTGGCATGGCAAGTCTATGACTCCAAGGTCAATCATTTGCTCCGCGACGAATATCGCACGCGCCAGGTCACCAAGGTCGTCGCCCAATCCATCGAGGAGCTGGCCGACAGGATCGGAGAAATAAACAAGGATCAATTCTTGGAAACGGTCGCGGAATTCAACGCATCGGTGAAGACCGACATGCCGTTCGACCCCAATATCAAGGACGGACGCAGCGCCTCCAGCAACGGCGTCGTCCGCAGCAACTGGGCCAACAGCATCGATACCGGGCCGTTCGAAGCCTATGCCGTCACCTGCGGCGTCACCTTCACCTTCGGCGGCATCAGGGTTTCGACGGAAGGCGAGGTCATCGACACCAACGGCCACGCCATCCCCGGCCTGTTCGCGGCGGGAGAGATGGTCGGCGGCATATTCTACTTCAACTATCCCGGCGCAAGCGGCCTGACCAGCGGAGCCGTCTTCGGCCGCCTCGCAGGCGGCAGCGCCGCCGCCTACGCCAAGTCCGCATCGCGGAAGCCCGCGCTGTCCGTCGCCTGATCCCCTATCGAAGAAAGTTCCTCCATGAACGCACCCAGCAAATTCGTCGTCCCCGGCGCAACCCGCGACATCGCGGATTTCGCCGCGACCCTGCAATATCGGGACATTCCCGACGACCTGATCCTGAACGCCAAGCAGTGCATCCGCGACAGCCTGGGCTGCGCCGTATTCGGCGCGCCGACCCCCTGGGTGCAGGCGGTGGTCCGCACCGTCGGCCTTCTGGGCCAGAAGCCCAGCGCCAGCGCCTGGGGCATGAAGGTCAAGGCCGATCCGCTCGGCGCCGCCTTCATCAACGGCACGGCGGCGCAGGGCTATGAGCTGGACGATTGCCATGACCAGTCCATGTCGCATTATGGCGCAGGCGTCGTCCCCGCCGTGATCGCCTGTTCGGAGGGGGCGTTCGGCGCCTTCACCGGCAAGGACATGATCCGCGCCACCGTCGCGGGCTATGAGCTGGGCACGCGCATCGGCAACACGGTCAGCCCGTCGGCCTTCCATCGCGGGTTCCATCCCTGCGGCCTCACCAGCACCTTCGGTTCGGCGGCCGCCATCGCCAAGCTGCTGGACCTCGACACCGACCGATATGTGAGCGCGCTGGGCCTGGCGGGCAGCCAGGCGGCGGGGCTGATGGCATCGCAATTCGGCGCGATGGCCAAGCGCTTCCATTCCGGCAAGGCGTCGCAGAACGGCATCATCGCCGCCCTCTGCGCCCGCGAAGGGCTGACCGGCGTGCGCGACGTGCTGGAGGCGCCCTATGGCGGCTTCTGCTCCACTTATTCCGCCGAATATGATCTGAGCTTCGCCACCGACGGCCTGGGCACCGATTGGGAGATGCGCCGCAACGGCTTCAAGCGCTATTCCTCGCTCGCCAGCAGCCAGACCACAGTGGACGCCCTGCGCGCCATCCGGGAAAAGGCGGGCATCCGGGGCGAGGATGTGGAGAAGGTCCGCGTCGGCACGACCGAGATGGTCTTCGTCCATTGCGGCTGGCCCTATGTCCCCAATGGGGAGACGATCAGCGCGCAGATGAACCTGCCCTATACCGGCGCGGTGACGCTGCTGGAGGGCAATGCCTTCATCGACCAGTATACGGACGAGAAGCTGACCGATCCGAAGATCATCGACCTCGCCAACCGCATCGAAGTCTATGTCGATCCCGAACTCGACGCGCGCGAGAAGCACCAGATGCGCGCCGTCCGCGTCACCGTGACGATGAAGGACGGGACCGAGCATTTCCACGAGCAGACCTATCGCAGCGGCCATTGGCGCAATCCGATGTCGGACGAGGTGCTGAAGGAGAAATTCCGCGATCTCGCCAGCCGTCAACTGACCGGGGAAGCCGTGGGCGAGATCGAACGCATCATCGACAATCTGGAAAATGAGGAAGCGCCCGCCATCGCCCTTGGCGCCGCGCTGCAACAGGTCCGCTGACATGACATTATCGCAGACATTCGGTGAATTCGCCGCGCATTTCCCTTCGTCCGCCATGCCGCCCGCAGTGCGGGAGGCGGCGCGCTGGCACATAATCGATTCGATCGGCGTGTCCATCGCCGGGGCCAATCCCAAGGAGGAAAGCGGCGCGGCCTTCGGGCGTCTCGTGGCGCAATGGGCCAAGGGAAAGGGCGATGTGAAGGCCGCCTCCCTCTTCGGCTTCGACGGGCAGGCCCGCGCCGAACTGGCGGCGCTGGTCAACGGATCGCTGGCCCAGGCGCTGGAGATGGACGACAAGCATGGCTCCTCCCTGGCCCGTCCCGGATCGACCGTCGTGCCCGCCGTGCTGGCGGCGGCGGAGGCGGAGGGCCTGTCCCTCGCGGCGGCCATCGACGCGGCCGTCGTCGGCTATGAGGTGATGATCCGGCTGGGCTTCGTGGCCGGCGACCGCTTCCTGGAGCGCGGCTATCATACCAGTTCGCTGATCGGCTCCTTCGGCGTGGCGGCGGCCATCGGGCGGCTGCGCGGCGCGACGCCGGCGCAGATCGCGGACGCCATGGGCATTGCGGGCACCTTCGCCTCAGGCATTCAGGAATCGACCCGTACCGGCTCGACCTCCAAGATATTGCATGGCGGCTGGGGCGCGCATGCGGGCATGTTGGCCATCGACCTCGCCATGGCGGGGATCACCGGTCCCGACACGGTGTTCGAGGGCAAGTTCGGCTTCTTCGAAACGCACCTCACCCCGATCAGCGGCCAACTCGACTTCGCCCGCGCTGCCGAGGGGCTGGGCACGCGCTGGTACCTGCCGGAAACCGCTTACAAGCCCTATCCCTGCTGCCAGTTGCTGCACGCCTTCATCGAGGCATCGAAGCAGGTGCTGGCCGACTTTGCCCGCGATGGGGTGACGGTGGCGGAGATCGAGAGCGTGCATTGCCAGCTCGCGGAGCCGGGCCTGACGCTCGTCACCGAACCCCGCGACCGCAAGAAAGCGCCGAAGACCCCGCATGAAGGCCGGTTCAGCCTGTTCTTCGGGGTCGCGGCGGCCTTGGTCGATGGCGATGTCGGGCTGGAGACCTTCCTGTCCGAGCGGCTGGACGATGATCGCATCCTCACCCTCGCGCAGAAGATCGAGGCGTCGGTCGATCCGGAGTCAGACTATCCGGCCCATTGCCCGGCGCGGCTGACCGTGCAGGCGGCGGGGCGCCGCTATTTCAGGCATGTGCCCTATCATCCCGGATCGCCGGAAGCGGCCCTCTCCCGCGCCGAGGTGCTGGCGAAGTTCGAGCGCAATACGCGCTGGCATTTCGGGGATGGCGCCGTGTCGGTGGCCGAAGCCATGGGCGAAACGTCCGAGGCGGAGTCCCTGTCGGACATGCTGCGTCCTATCCGGGCGGTCGAAACGCTGCGTCAGGCGTCATGAGCGTGGAGCGGTTCGACCGGCTGTTCATCGGCGGCGAATGGGTCGCGCCCCGCGCCGCGGGCCGAATCGCGAGCATCGATCCTTCCACCGAGGATGTCTGGGCGGAGGTCGCATCCGCCGATGCGGCCGATGTCGAGGATGCGGTCGCCGCCGCCCGCGCCGCCATGGCCGGTCCATGGGGCCGCACCGCGCCGACCGAACGCGGCGCGCTGATCGCCCGGTTCGCGGACCTGGTCCGCCGCGACGCCGCCCGGCTGGCCGAGATCGAGAGCCGCGACAATGGCAAGCCGCTGCGCGACACGCTGGGCGAGGTGCAGCGGGCGGCGGACTGGCTGACCTTCTTCGCGGGGGCAGCGGACAAGGTGAATGGGGAGCAGATACCCTATCGGCCCGACGCGCTGGCTTATACCAGGCTGGAGCCGGTCGGCGTGGTGGCGGCGATCCTGCCGTGGAATTCCCCCATCTCGCTCGCCTCATGGAAGCTGGGGCCGGGCCTTGCCGCCGGCAACGCCATGATCCTGAAGCCTGCCGAGCAGACTCCGGCCAGCCTGCTCGCTCTGGCGGCGCTGGCGGAAGAAGCGGGCTTCCCCGCCGGCGTCGTCAATGTGCTGCCGGGCGACGGCGTCGTGGGCGCGGCGCTTTCCGCCCATCCCGGCGTCGCGAAGGTCAGCTTCACCGGATCGCATGAAACCGCGATCCGCATCATGCAGGGCGCGAGTGCGAACCTGAAGCGCTGCTCCTTCGAATGCGGCGGCAAATCGCCGTTCATCGTCTTTGCCGATGCGGATTTCGACAGGGCGCTGTCCGTCGCGACGCACAGCGCCTTCCGCTCGACCGGGCAGTCCTGCTCCACCGCATCGCGCATTTTCGTGGAGCGACCGATCTATGAACGTTTCGCGGCCGGCCTGGCCGAGCGGGCGAAGCGGATACGTCCTGGCCCGCCCTTCGATCCCCGCACCCATATCGGGCCACAGACCTCCGCCGAACAGCGGGACAAGACTGAAGCCTATATCGGTCTGGGACATGAAAGCGGCGCGCGCCTGCTGGCGGGAGGAGGACGGCCGGAGGGCCTTTCAAGAGGCTATTTCGTCCAGCCCACCGTCTTTGCCGATGTCGACAACCGGTCGCGTCTGGCGCAGGAGGAGATATTCGGGCCGGTGACGGCGGTCATGCCGTTCGATGGCGAGGAAGAAGCCGTCTCCCTTGCCAACGACACGCGCTATGGGCTGGTCGGCGGCTTGTGGACCAGGGATGTGTCCCGCGCCCATCGCGTCGCCGCCCGCGTCGAAAGCGGCCTCGTATCGGTCAACACTTTCCGCCCCGTGCACTTCATGCTGCCCTATGGCGGGTATAAGATGAGCGGGATCGGGCGCGAAAACGGGTTCGACGCAATCCGGGAGTTCACCGAGACCAAGACGGTCGTCATCGATCTGTCCCACGCGATTCCGCCTGATCCATTTGCGGATTGAGGACCACCGAGACCCGAGGGCAAGTCGATGGACAGTTGTCGGTCCCGGGAAATCGACATGACATAAGTTAAACCTGCCCTTCATCCCCAATTCCGCTGGAACGGAAGTCGGCCGAGCCCGTTGGATCGGAGCTGCCCGCCAGGTAGCCCAGTGGAGCTTCTTCATGAATGAGATATTCCAGCACGCGACCGCCGATCCCGGTGCGGTCGCGTCGGGACCCTGCCTGACCGTTGTCGAGCGCAGCCTGTATCGCGGCGCCCATATCTTCGGCATGCGGCCGATGGTGCGCATTCAGTTGGACCTTGGCAGGCTGGAGGCATGGCCGACCGACCGCCTGCCGCTTTTCACCGAACAGTTGCTGGCCCGCCTGCCCGGCCTCGCCAATCATGGTTGCAGCTATCGGCAGGCCGGCGGTTTCGTCCGGCGGCTGCATCAGGGGACATGGCTCGGCCATGTGATCGAACATGTGGCGCTGGAACTCCAGACCATGGCGGGAAGCCCCGTAAGCCGGGGCAAGACGCGCTCCGTCAGGGGGAAGCCGGGGTTCTACAACATCCTTTTCACCTATGGCGACGAACAGGCCGGCATGGCGGCGGGCGCCTTCGCCATCGCACTGGTCGCTTCGCTGCTGCCGGAAGGTCTGGGCGAGGTGAAGGGGCTGGAGAAGCTGGGCGTTCAGATGCCCGCCGATCCGCAGGATGCCGAAGCCTTGATCCGGTCCTTGCGGGAGATATTGCGCCGGAACGCGCTGGGTCCGACCACGGCCTCGCTTGTGGCGGCAGCCCGGCGCAGGGGCATCCCGGTCACGCGCCTCAATGAGCAGAGCCTGATCCAGTTCGGCTATGGCAGCAGGCAGAAGCGCATCCGCGCAAGCATCACCGGCGACACGTCGCAGATCGCCGTCGACATCGCAGGCGACAAGAGCCTGACCAAGAAGCTGCTGGACGAGGCCGGCCTGCCGGTCCCCAGAGGCGTGGTCGTGCGTTCCGAGGAAGAAGCCGTCGGCGCGGCGCGGCGGCTGCGCATGCCTCTGGTGGTGAAGCCGCTCGACGGCAATCATGGACGCGGCGTCACCACGCAGGTCCGGGACGAGGCCGCGCTTCGCGCCGCGGTGATGCGCGCCCGGCAGCATGGCCGCCGGGTCATCGTGGAGGAGCAGCTGCCCGGCGACGATCACCGCATCCTGGTGGTGGCCGGGAAGGTCGTCGCCGTGGCGCAGCGCATGCCCGCCGAAGTCGTGGGTGACGGCTTCAGCACCATCGGCCAGCTTATCGACCGGGTGAACGACGATCCGCGGCGGGGGCGGGGGCATGAAAATGCGCTGACCCGTATCGTCGCGGACGATGCGATGATCGCCCTGCTCGCCAAAGACGGCATGACGCTTGGAACGGTGCCGGGCGTTGGCAAGAGGGTGCGCCTGCGCGACACGGCGAACCTTTCCACCGGCGGAACGGCGGTGGACCGGACCGACGACATCCATCCGGACAATCGCCTGATCGCCGAGCAGGCGGCCGCCGCCGCCGGATTGGACATTTGCGGGATCGATTTCCTGTCGCCCGACATAGCCCGCTCCGTGCGGGAGACGGGCGGCGGCATCGTGGAGCTGAACGCCGCGCCGGGTTTCCGCATGCACCTCGAACCATCGAGCGGCAGGGCCCGCGACGTGGCCGGTCCGGTGATCGACGCGCTCTTTCCACGTGGCCGCTCCAGCCGCATCCCGATCTTCGCCATCACCGGGACGAACGGCAAGTCGACCACGGTGCGCATGGTCGGGCGGATCCTCTGCCAGCATGGCCTGAACGTCGGCATGACGACCACGTCCGGCGTCTATTTCAACGGCCATCTGCTGAAGAAGGCGGACGCCAGCGGGCCGCGCAGCGCGCGCATGGTCCTACGCAACCCCTCCGTCGATGTGGCGGTGCTGGAAACGGCGCGCGGCGGCATATTGCGGGAGGGGCTGGGCTATGACGGGGCGGATGTCGGCGCCGTGCTCAACGTCACCGCCGATCATCTGGGCCTGAAGGGCATCGATACCGTGGAAGCGCTGGCCGACGTCAAGGGCGTCGTGGTGGAGAATGTCGCCCGCAGGGGATTTTCGATCCTGAACGCCGACGATCCCATGTGCCGGCGCATCGCCCGCCATGCGCGGGGACGGATCGTCTGGTTCTCGCTCGAAGGCGGCGCGCGCATGGCGGAAATGCTGCGCCGTCACCTGCTGGCGGGCGGCCTGGCGGTCACCCGCGATCCGGACGAGACGGGCGGCACCATCGTCATCCATCGCGGCGAGGAGCGGATCGCCCTGATGCCCGCCTCGGAAATCCCGGCGACGCTGGGCGGCATAGCGGAATTCAACATCGCCAATGCGCTGGCGGCGGTGGCGATGTGCTTCGCCCATGGCGTCCCGCTGGACGCGATCCGCGAAGGGCTGCGCGCCTTCACCTCCAGCTTCGAGGAGTCGCCGGGGCGGCTCAACATGATGGAGCGGGACGGCATCCGCATCATCGTCGACTATGCTCATAATCCTGCCGGCCTGATCGCTCTGGGGCAGGTGGTCGACCGGCTGCGCGGCGCCCATGGACGCGCGGTGGGGATGGTGAGCATTCCCGGCGACCGGCGCGACTGCGACATTGTCGAGATGGGGCAGATCGCGGCCGGCGTCTTCGACGAGATCATATTCCGCGAGGCGCCGGACGGACGCGGCCGGCCCCGGGGGGAGACCAATGCCCTGTTGTCCCAGGGCGCGTTGAGGGCCGGCATGCCGAACGAGCGCATCCACCGGATCGTGGATGAGTTCGAGGCGGTCGAGGCCGTGCTGTGCAAGGGCCGGCCCGGCGACCTGCTGGTGATCCTGCCCACATCGGTCGAAAAGGTCTGGCGACAGGTACAGCAATTCGGGTCGCCGGCGGCGGCCGGAGAGCAGATGGTGCCGGCCCATGTCTGAATGGGCCCTCATCGTCCATGGCGGGGCGAAGACGATCGACGTCGCGCTGCACGACCGTAACCGCGAAGGGTGCCGGGCGGCGGCCGCGGCGGGGGCGATCGTGCTGCAATTCGGCGGCTGCGCCGTCGCGGCGGTCGAGGCGGCCATTCGCGTCCTTGAAAATGACAGCATCTTCAACGCGGGCTTCGGCTCCGTCCTGAACGCCGACGGCGCGGTCGAGATGGACGCGGCGATCATGGACGGCCGCGACCTTTCGGTGGGGGCTGTCGCGGGCGTCCGCCGCATCCGCAACCCGATCGTCGCCGCGCGTGCTCTGATCCCGGCCCGGCCGGTGCTGCTGGCCGGAGAAGGGGCGGAACGCTTCGCGGAGGAGCAGCAGATAGCGCTGTGCGATCCCGCCGAGATGATCGCGCCCGACCGCATGGCATCGGAATATGCCAAGGCCCATGATACCGTCGGCTGCGTCGCGATCGACATGCAGGGGCATATCGCGGCCGGGACATCGACCGGGGGTTTGCCGGGCAAGCATCCGGGCCGGATCGGGGACTCGCCGCTTCCCGGTTGCGGACTTTATGCCGATGACGGCATTGGCGGCGTGTCCCTTTCCGGTGACGGCGAAATGATCATCCGCACGACCATCGCCGCGCATGTCATGCACGCGCTGCAAGCCGGACCGCTCTGCGCCGCCGCCGAAACCGGCCTTGCGCAGCTGGACCGCGTGGGCGGGGAAGGGGGCGCGATCCTGATCGACCGCCACGGGCGTTTCGGCGTCGCGCATAACAGCGACCATTTCGCGGTCGCGATCCACGGCAGCCGCCTTGCCGAGCCGCATGGCGCTGTCCACCGACAGGAACTGGAGGGTCTGCTTGATGGCTGAGGAAGGAGGCCCGCTGATCATCATCGGCGGGCGCGAAGACAAGGAAGGCGAAAAGCGCATCCTGAAGGAAGTGGCCGAGCGGGTGAAGGATGGGAAACTGGTGATCGCCACGGTGGCGAGCCACCAGCCCGACGGCTATTTCGAATCCTACCGGAAGGCCTTTGGCGATCTGGGCCTTGACGATCTGGTGGAACTTTACGTGCATGAACGGGGCGAAACGCTGGAATCCAGCGCGGCGACCCTGTTCGAAAATGCCAAGGGCATTTTCTTCACCGGCGGGGATCAACTGCGCATTTCCAGCCAGATCGGCGACACGCCGGTGGAGAAGATGGTCCGGCAGATTCATCTGGAAGGCGGCGTGGTGGCGGGAACGTCCGCCGGCGCATCGGTGATGAGCGAGACCATGCTGGTCAAGGGCAGCAGCCAGGAATCGCACCGCATCGGCGACCTGCACATGGCCCCCGGCCTGGGTCTGATCCGCGACGTCATCATCGACCAGCATTTCGCGGAGCGCGGACGCATCGGCCGCCTGATGGGAGCGGTGGCGCAAAATCCGCGCGTGCTGGGCATCGGCATCGATGAGGATACCGCCATCCTGGTCCAGGGGCACCGTTTCTGCGTGATCGGTTCCGGGGCGGTCTACATCGTCGACGGCTCCGGCGTCACCCACTCCAATATTGCCGAAGCGAGTCCGGAACGCACCCTGTCCATGCATGATGTTCGCCTGCATGTCCTGAGCCAGGGCGACTGCTTCGACCTCAAGCGGCGCTGCCCCGAAGCGCCAGGTTCCAATCAGGCAGGGGTTCCGCATGCATGATCTCTCTGCCTTCCGGAAGGCTGAAATTCTCCCTCCCGCCATGCTGGCGCGCAAGCCGGAAGATGCGGCCACGGAGGAAGAGGCGCTGCGCGAATTCCTGCTGCTTCTGAAGAAGCGGCGCTATGCCTTTGTAACGCCGACGCCTCTTTCCCATTCGCGCATATTGGCGCGCGACGCCGCCCGTCCGGCGCGTGACCTGCGCGATGTGTTCGGGTGGAACCGGCCCTTCTCTCCCGACCTTCTCGACCGCGCCGCAATGGATTGCCTGAAGCGGGCGGAAATGGTCGAGCACCGGGCGGACGGGATGATGAGGAGCCGCGTGCGGGTCTCCTCGCTGGACGATGATCTGTTCCTTCATTCCAGCTACCCCACGGTGGATCGCGATGCCGTGTTCTTCGGCCCGGACAGTTACCGGTTCGCGCGCTTGATCCGTCAGGAGCTTGCGATGCGTCCGGCGCGGCGAGGGGCGCGGATCGCGGATATGGGCGCCGGTACCGGAGTCGGCGCCATTGCCGCTGCCCGCTCATGCCCCCAGGCCTGCATTGTCATGACCGACATCAACGCATCCGCCCTGCGTTTCGCGCGGATCAATGCGGGCGTGGCCGGGTTCGGCGCCAGCTATGTGCTGGCCGACACGCTGGACCCGGTGGCGGGGGATTTCGACCTGATCGTGGCGAATCCGCCCTATATCAGGGATCGGCAAGGCCGCGCCTATCGCGACGGCGGGGACGGGCATGGCGCAGCCGTGGCATGGAGGATGGCCGAAAGCGCCTTGTCCCGGCTGAAGCGGGAGGGTCGCCTGCTGCTCTACACCGGCAGCGCCATCGTCGGCGGGGCGGACGCCCTGCGCGCAAGGCTGTCGGCGCTGGCGGAAAGCCGGGATTGCACCCTGTGCTATAGCGAAATCGACCCGGACATATTCGGGGAAGAGTTGGAAGGCCCGGCCTATCGCGATGTCGAACGCATCGCGCTGGTCGCCGCCATCTTCACGAGGCGCAACTGACGCGCCCCGCAACTGGCCATTTCCCCACATTCCGAATTCGTCCACGCGGCCTAACCCAATGGCAAGGAAAATCGGCTTTCGGAACCAGGATCAGGAACGGGAGTCCCGTTCTCGCGCTTATCGGTGAACAGGCTGACAGGAGCGATCATGAACAAGAGCCGCGGGGGCACGCGAACGCCCTGCACCCATATCGTCATCACGGGCGCGTCGAGCGGCATAGGCCAGGCCACGGCGCAGGCGTTCGCAGCCCGGGGAGGAAAGCTGGTCCTCGCGGCACGGGATGGCGAGGCGCTGGAAGCCGTGGCGGAGACGTGCCGCAGGGCCGGCGCGGAGGTGTTGGTCGTACCGCTCGACGTGGCGGATGCAGATGAGGTGCGTCAGCTCGCCCGGTCGGCGCGCGATTTTTGCGGGTCGATCGACCTCTGGTTCAGCAATGTCGGCGTCGGAGCCGTCGGCAAGTTCGTGGACGTCCCGATCGAGGTGCACGAACGGACGATCCGTTCCAACCTCATCGGCCATATGAACGACGCCCATGCGGTGCTGCCGATCTTCATGGCCCAGCGGCACGGCATTTTCGTCAACATGATCTCGCTAGGCGGATTGACCGGCACGCCCTATGCCGCCGCCTATGGGGCGAGCAAATTCGGCCTGCGCGGCTTTTCGGAAGCATTGCGCGCGGAAATGACCGAATGGCCGGACATCCATATTTGTGACGTCTATCCGGCCTTCGTCGACACGCCCGCGCTACACCACGCCGGCAATTATACCGGCAAGGCGCTGACCGCCCCGCCGCCCATACTCGATCCAAGGAGGGTGGCGGCCGCCGTGGTGCGCCTGGCGGACCGGGCCCGCGACAGCCTGCTGCTGGGGACGCCGACCTGGGCCGTGCGGTTCGCCCATCCATTTGCGCCCTCGCTGCTCAGCCGGATCGGGAATCTGGCCTTCGGGCGCTATTTTGCCTCTGCGGAACGCGCGCCGGTCACGCGCGGCAATCTGTTCGATCCGCCACGGGACAGCGGCGGTATCGACGGCGGGTTCCGCAAACCCGCGACGAAACGGCGGAAGGCCGCCCTGGCCACCGGCGCGGGTGTGGCGGCCGGGGTTCTGCTACTCGGCCTGCGGACGCCGCGCCGGCAGCCGGGGCGTTAGCGGAATGACGAAGCCCCTGGATTGCCTCGTCGTGGGCGCTGGCCCCGCCGGCCTTACGGCGGCCATCTATCTGGCCCGCTTCCATTTGAGGATCAGGATCGCGGACGCGGGCAACAGCCGCGCTGCGCTGATCCCGCATACCCGCAATCATGCAGGCTATCCCGGCGGCATATCGGGCCGGGAGCTGCTCGCGCTCATGCGCCGGCAGGCGGCGGAATTCGGCGGTGAGGTGACGGAAGGGCTGGTGACGGGACTGGAGAAGGACGGCGATATTTTCCTGGCGCATGTCGGGACCGAAACCTGGCAGGCGCGCAGCGTCCTGCTGGCGACCGGCGTGGTGAACAATGCGCCGCCCATATCGCCCGATGTGCACGATGCCGCGCTTCGGCAGGGGCTGTTGCGCTATTGTCCGATCTGCGACGGCTACGAAGTCACCGACCGGCGTATCGCCGTCATCGGAACGGGCGCGCGGGGGACGAACGAAGCGATGTTCCTGCGCACCTATTCCGCCGACATCAGCTTGATTTCACCTGAGGGCGATCATGAACTGTCCGCCGACCAGCGGGTAAGACTGGAGGAGGCGGGCATCGCCCTGGTGAACGGTCCTTGCGAACCGCTGCGCATCGACGGCGAAAGCATATCGGTGCCGACGCCGAATGGGGCGCAAGCCTATGACACGGTTTATCCGGCGCTTGGCTCGATCATCCGGTCGGAACTGGCGATGATGCTGGAGGCCGAAGCGACGGACGACGGCTGCCTCATCGTTGACGACCATCAGCGAACGAGCGTGCCGGGCCTTTATGCGGCCGGCGACGTGGCCAAGGGCCTGGACCAGATCAGCCACGCCATGGGGGAGGGGGGCGTCGCCGCCACGACGATCCGAAACGATCTGGCGGCGAAGATTTCGCTCTTCCGATAAGGCGCGTTATCGCCCGGACCCATTTTGCGCAGCGGAGGAACCTGAAGATCCCTGCGTTGCCGTGGGACTGTCGCTGGCGGAAACGGCGCCCCGCGTGCTGGTCTCGCCATCCGTCATGGCGCTGCCGGGGCCTTCGCCGGGAATGCCGTCGGGCACCGTGCCTGCGGTCGTGTTGCTCGGCGCGAAAGTGGAATCACCGGAATCGCCCTGATCGGAAGGCGCACATGCGGCCAGTGCGACAATGAGAAACGCGGGAGCCATTTTCATAACATCTTCACCCCTGATGGCTGGTTTATTCTGCAACGACCCGATTACACGGCCGTTCCGGCAAATCCGTTATCGCGTAAAACTATATTAGATCATCGTGCGGAAAAGCTGTCGCGAACCTGTCGAAGAATGGGAACCGCGCTGAATGACATGTGTGACACTTTACCGAATTCGCGCGCGGGGGATTAAGTGTCACGGCTGATTTTTCGGAAAGGAAGAGCATTCTTCGCGGCGCCGGACAGGTCACGACCATTGGCCGTTCAGGTCGAGCCGCAGGAAATGGCAATGGACCGCGAAATCCCACGCGCTTGCCGGGTAAAGTGTCATCCGTGCTTTTTGTTGGAAGATCGCCGCAGAGGGGGATTCACACGGACTCAGCATGTGCTAGATTCCACATATGTTCCACCAGCCTGATCTCTTCGAGCAATCACCGGCGGCGTCCCGGCCGCCATCGCTGCCCGTGACGTCCGCGCTTCCCGATCTTGTCGAACGCATATCGACGGTGTCGAAGCGGCGCCGCTATGCATTGCTGGTGCTGAAGCTGATCGCTCAGGAAGCGGGTTCCAACGACAGCGTGGGACCTTATGTCGGCAGCGGCAAGGGGAGGGTGCCGGTCCGTGACTGGCTTTGCCAGGCGCTGGCGCCTCTCGCGCAACGGGATTGTCGGCGTCGCGCCATGATCGATGCGGTTCACGCCGATCTGATGTCGCGTCCGGGCAATATGGCCGATCCCGAAGAGGTGGAACGGCAGCTCGAACAGGAAGTTCAGTCGCGAATATTGCGATCGGGACGGACGAATGTGAGCCGGGTCGTATCGGACCTGGTCCGCGCCGGCCTTTTGCGCCGCCACTATCAGGGGTATCGGGTCGATCATCCCAATCGCGGGGCGCAGCGCGAAGCGGTCTATACCATCACGCCAGAGGCCAAGCGCGCGCTCCAACGCCATTGAAGGGCGCCGATAATGGCAGTGGCGCTTCCCGCAGGAGCGATTTTGCGAACCGGCGCGCGGACTGCCCCTTGGTTTGCGCGGCGCGCCGGGTTATCCGCGCAGGATGAGCGACGAAACCATGACGACAGGACAGGCAGGGAAGCGCTGGCAGGGCGGTCGGCTGCCTCGCGCAGAGGTCGACCGGCGCATCGACCGGCTGCTCGACATCGCGCTGGAGGAGTTCGCGTTGACGGGCTTCGGCGGCACCAGCCTGGACCGGCTGGTCGAGCGTTCGGGTGTCAGCAAGACCACCATCTATCGCCGTTTCGGCAGCAAGGAAGGGCTGTTCACCGCGCTGATCCATCGCAGCATGGAAGCGGTGCGGTCCGGTCTCTGGGCGCTGGAACTGGATGTGGCCGACCCCTTGGGAACGATAGAGCGGTTCGTCGCCACCTATACGGAGGTCGCGATATGCCGCCCCATGGGGCGGACCCTGCTCCAGATCGCGGTGGCGGAACGGCGCGACTTTCCTCATCTGGGCGCGATGCTGCTTGCCAATGCCTATGAGGGCTTCCGGCCGATCAGCGATTATTTCGAACGGCTGATGACGGACGGCGTGCTGCGCCCGGGCGATCCGCAGGACGCCGCCTTCGACCTGCAAGGCCTCATCACCCAGGGATTTCGGGTGATGGTCGATGATATTGGCTTCGTCCACCGCGAAGGGCGGGCGCGGGAAATCGCCGGAAGGTTCCTCCGCGGCTGGTCCTGATGCCGTTCGGCATTCCTTCGTCCGGCGGATAGATCATATCCATGATGCATGGCCATCGTCGCTGACCGGCATCGTCGCGCCGGTCAGTAACGGCTCCGCCATCGTTCAGTCCACCAGCCGCTTCACTTCGCGGTCCCGATCGAGTGTTGGGTCGAGATAGCGCCCGACCTTATAGTCGCCGGCAATGGTCGTGCGGCGGGCGCTGCGCTTGCAGTCGAGCGGAACGCCATTGGCGGAATGCACGATCCGCCAATTGTCCCAGACGACCATGTCGTTTTCCTGCCATTTGTGGAAATAGGCATGGGCTGGATCACCCAGATGCGCCGCCAGCTCTGTCAGCAGCACATCGCTTTCCGCCTTTTCCATGCCCAGCACATAGCGGGCATGCATGGGCGAGAGTTTCAGCACCTTCCGGCCCGTTCCCATCTGGGTGATCACCAGCGGATGGACGACAGGCGGGAAATTGTAATGCGATCCCGGCTTGACCGTCGCGCCGACGTCAAGGCGTTCTATGTCGGTGGGGAAGCCGAATTGACCGGAACAGAAATCGGGGTTGAATTCGTAAACGACCTCCAGCCCCTCGATGCGTTTCTGCATGTCCGGCGGCAGCCGGTCATAGGCCTGGATCGCGTCGATGAAGCCGGTTTCCCCCATGGTGCGGGCCGGTTCCGTCATGCGCAGCACGGCGCCGCGCACGATTGTGGGCATGAAGCTCTGATCCCAATGCCAGCCCAGCCAGCCTGCGCGATCGATGCCATCCACGCGATAGAAGGGGTTGGGGCGGCCCGAGGGGTCTTGCGGATCATAGGCCAGCGTCATCATGAACTGATTGACGGGATCGTTCAGATCGGCCGTGGCGGCGGGTTCCATTTCCCCGAAGATGGTGCTGAGGCGCATCTGCGCCATGTCGTCGTTGCGGACGTCGCGGAAGAGCAGGATTCCCGCGTCGATCCATGCATCATGGATTGCCTTCCGGGTCGCGCTGTCCAGATCGCGTGTCAGGTCCGCGCCGACGATTTCCAGTCCGAAAGGCGCGTCGAGCGTGCGGCGTTCGATGGTGGTGGCGATGTTCAGCATGCGATCGGCTCCGGTTGCAGGATGAGGCGGCGCAGATCCTGCACCGCGCGATAGGCGTCGCGCACCGCTTCACCGATCCGCGCAACCTGCGCGGCGTCACCGATGCGGATCATCGGAATGTCGAGACCGGTGAGAGCGTCCGGCAATTCGCTGTCGGGCACCAGGCCATGGGCCAGCAGCAGGGCCGCCGCCGGCTGATCCGTCAGTGCGCCATCGCCGGAGAGCGTGACATGCTCGCCATCGACGGCATGCAGCGTCGTGTTGTCGAGGATGCGGATGGCCGCATTGCCATGCAGCCGCTGCAACAGAGCGCCACGGTAAAGCACTTCGGCGTTGCGGGCGAGGAACTTGGCGTCGGAACGGGTGACAAGCAGCACATGATGTCCGTCCTGCGCCAGATACTCCGCTGTCTCCGTTCCCGTTTCACCTCCGCCATAGATGACGATCGGCCGTTCAGGGGTCGATGGCGGGACATCCGTTTCGCCCATCAGCACTTCATAGGCCGGCGCGGTCGGCAAATTGCCCCAGCTCGCAAGGTCAAGCGGCGCCAGCCGCGAACCATTGGCGAGGATCAGGACGTCTGGCTGGTCCTCTTCAATCACCTCCCGCGTCGCCTGCGTCCCGACGCGCACGGTGATGGTGCTGCGTTCGACCCGGTTCAGCAGGAATTTATGATACCAGAACAGCTTGTCCTTTCCGGGAGGAACGGCCGAGGTGATAAGATTGCCGCCCAGACGCTGGCGCTTTTCATACAGGGTGACGGCAAAGCCGACCTGATCAAGAAGCAGGGCCGCGGCCATGCCGCCCGGACCCGCGCCGATCACCGCCGCCTTCAGGCCATTGGCGAAGCGCTCCAGTTCCGCTTCCGTCTCCTTGCCGCAACGGGGGTTTTCCGCGCAGGCGACCGACCGACTTTGCGCCAGTTCGCGAATGCACCAGTTGCAGGAGGTGCATGGCCGGATGTCGTCGACCAATCCGCGCTGCGCCTTGATCGGCCACATCGGATCGGCCAGCAGCGCGCGACCCAGCGACACGATGTCGGTGTCGCCATTGATCACTGCCTGCTCGCATTTGTCGGGCCAGCGCATCACGCCTGCGGTGATTACCGGCTTGCCGGTCGCTTCCCGGATGCGGCGGGCATAGGGCAGGCGATCCCCTTCCTCGACCGACATCGGCTCCAGGATGAGATGGGCGCTTTCCAGAAAGCCCCAGCTGATGTCGACGGCATCCACACCGGCTTCGCAAAGACGCGGCGCAATCTTCTCGCTGTCCTCGATGGTGATGCCGCCTTCAACGCCGTCCACCACGGACATCCGGTACATCAGCGGCTTGTTCCCGATCTGC
Organism: Sphingobium sp. SA916; assembly: GCF_002894065.1. Lineage (NCBI taxonomy): Bacteria > Pseudomonadati > Pseudomonadota > Alphaproteobacteria > Sphingomonadales > Sphingobiaceae > Sphingobium > Sphingobium sp. SA916. The sequence continues at coordinate 89,914 of NZ_LXYF01000003.1, read as the reverse complement.
GCCTTCACCGCCTTGATGACTTCGGTGGGAAAGCGCAGCCGGCGTTCGAAATCGCCGCCCCATTCATCTTCACGATGGTTCATCAGCGGGGAAAGGAACTGCTGGATCAGATAGCCATGGGCGCCATGCAGCATCACGCCGTCATAGCCCGCGAGCATGGCGAGCCGCGCCGTATTCGCATAACGCTCGATGATGTGGTGGATTTCCTCATCCTCCAGCGGTCGGGGCACGGCGTTCATATAGATGCTGTTAAGAGGAATCGCGCTGGATGAGACCGGCTGGCGGCCGATCACGCTTTCCTTGGTCTGTCGCCCCGCGTGCGAAATCTGGATGACCGCCTTCGCTCCGGCCGCGTGAATGGCGGCGACCAGTCGCGCGTGACCGGCCTTGAACCGGTCATTGTCCAACCGCAATTGCGGCACGTTGGAACTGAAGCCGGTTTCCGCGTCGACGCAGGTGAATTCCGTGATGATAAGGCCGGCGCCGCCCTGCGCCCTCTCGCGGTAATAGGCGATGATCGCTTCGTTCACGCCGCCGTCGGGTTCGCCCAGATGCGTTTCCATCGGGGCCATGGCGATGCGATTCTTGAGCGTCAGATTGCCGATCCGGAACGGGTCGAACAGGCGCGGATAGGCCATGCTTCCTCTCAGCTTATTATTGAAGTCGCCTCCTTTCTAGCATTGCTATCCGAGCGGATAATCACCACAGTTCGAGACGTATTATGCAATGATGAGAGATAATCATGGATCGGCTGACGGGTTTGGAAGTGTTCGTGGCGATCGTGGATTCGGGCAGCTTCGTCCGTGCCGCGGAGCGGCTGGCTCTTTCCCCGACCATGGTTTCCACCCATCTGGCCCGGCTGGAAGACCGGCTGGGCGCGCAGTTGATCCACCGGACGACACGCCGCTTCGCCCTCACCCCTCAGGGCCATTTGTTTCTGGAAGAAGCGCGATCCATTCTGGAAGCGGTGGAACAGGCCGAAAGCCGGATGCGGATGAGCGACATGGGCCCTAGTGGCCGCGTCGCGCTGGACGCGCCGGGCGCTATCGGCCTGCGCTTCGTCGTGCCGGCCCTGTCGCAGCTGCGCGCCCTTCATCCTCGCATCGTCCTTGACCTTAGCGTCGGGGACCGAAGCATGATGTTCCGGCCCGAAGCGTTCGACCTGCTCATCCGCGTCGGCGTACCGGCAGAAGGGAAGGGGGAAGTCGTCAATCTGGGCCGTACCCGTTTCGTGCAGGTGGCTTCGCCCGACTATCTGGCGCGTCGCGGCGAACCGGTGACGCCTGACGATCTTCACGATCATGATTGCGTGCTTTACGCCACGGTCGATCGGCCGGTTGGTCAATGGCGATTCGTTCGCGGAAAGGAGCGGCGGTCGCTACGCCCAGCCAGCGTCGCCACCTTCAATCATGGCGACGCCATAGCCGCCGCAGCGGTCGCCGGAGTCGGCATAGCCCAGACGCTGGAAATGCTGGTCGCTCCGGAACTGACATCGGGTCTGCTGAAGCCGGTATTGACGGAGTGGAACCGGGAAAGCGTCGACGTCCAGCTCTTCATTCCCCAGGATCGCATGAAGCGTCAGGCCGTCCGCGCCGTGGCGGAATTCCTGCAAAGCCGGGTCGACTGGGGCAGTTCCGCCTAGAGCCAATCGACATTCAGCCCTGACGGCCTGCAAATGACGCTCTTCCGTGCTGCCGGTGCTCACCTGCTTTGAGTAGGCTGCGCTCCGGGTCACGGAAAACCGCCATTTTACCTTCGGTGGCCTTCGGCTCGGCTCGTCATCTTCTGAATGTCGATTGGCTCTAGGCCGATCGGTGTCGCAGGGCCGCGACGATCAGATCGATCAGCAACAGCGCCTGGACCGATAATGTACGTCGAGCGAGGGATGCCACCACCAACTCCAGCGGCTGCGCGACCGGCAGACCATGAATAAGCGCGTATCGGTCGTCGGCCAAAGCCTCCGCCGTGATCCAGACAGCGTCGCTTGCCAATGTAACCAGGCCCGCAATCTCGAAATTGTCGCAACTGATCGTGGGCGCGTAGATCGGGCTGCCGCCTGTTCCGCCGATGATGGGATAGCCTGCGATGTCCTCCTCCCCCACCGTGCGGCCGGCAAGGGGATGGCCGCGCCGCACCAACGCGCCCAACCTCGTCCGGCCAATGCGCCTGAAGCTGAGGTCAGGCCGGTCTTCCACAAGGACATGGGCCAGGACGGCAAAGTCCAGTTCCCCTTCCTGGAGCAACGCCTGGAGTTCCCCGACATCGCCCAATTTAGTCCGCACCCTCAGGCCGCCATGATCGCGGGCGACATGGGACAGCATGGTCTCCAACAGCAATGCAGCAGCGAGGGGGCCGAAACCGCAACATACTTCCCCCGACCCCCGGTCGGAAAGCAGCGCCATATTGCGTTCAAGATTCTCCATCTGCCGGAGCAGCGGCACCGCGTCAGCCAACAGCGCTTCGCCGGCGCGCGTTGGATATACGCCATCGCGCCCGCGGTCGAACAGGCGCAGGCCGATTTCCGCCTCGGCCGCCTGGATGCTGCGCGTTAGAGCCGATTGCGTCACGCCAAGGCGGTCTGCGGCCAGGCCGAAGTGCCGTTCCTGACTCAATGTGATGATATGGCGAAGTTTACGGATGTCCATGTGCTGAACTCATCGAAATCATACTGTCAATGAATTGGAAGCCTCCCCGAAGCCAGCCTAAATTGCCGGACAAGGAGAGAAACAATGTCCTATTATGGTCCGGTGCTTGCCGTGACGGCGATTGTCCTGGCAACGGAAATTCTCATGGGCCGCCATCGCGGCATTTATCGTCGCGACGATATATTGGTGCTCGGCCTATGCGCCCTGCTCAATCCGCTGGTCACGCGAATATTGGCCGGGCTGTTGATCGCTGGCGCGGCCGCGCTGCTGCTGCCGCAGGGGAAGGGTGCGCTCGCCCACCTTCCCTTGCTGCCCTCCTATATCAGCCTGTTCCTGCTGGTGGAATTCGCCTTCTACTGGGGGCATCGGTGGGCGCATGAGGGGCAGCGCCGACCAGCGCTTCGCTGGTTATGGAAGATACACCGGACACATCATGCGGGGCGGTACATGAACGTGCTGGTGACACAGCGCATCAATCTGTTCTGGTCGTTCGTCGTGCCGACCGCATGGATTACGGGCTTTGCGGTCTATCTGGGGCAGGGGATCGCGGTGGGCCTCGTCATTCTCACCATCTTCTGCTGGAACCTCATCACCCACAGCCATTTTCGCTGGGATGACGCCATCCGGCGACATCCGCGTTTCGGCACCTTGTTTCGCGCGATCGAGCATCTGCTGATCAGCCCGGGCATGCATCATAGCCATCATGGCTATGGCAAGGACGGCGCATCCTATCGCAACTATGCAGTCACCTTCGCTTTTCTCGACTGGATTTTCGGAACGCTGCACATTCCGCAGGGGCGGCCCTGGCGCTATGGCGTGCCCGGTGCGCAGCCCCATTGGGCGGAGGAGGTGTTCTATCCGCTGGTGCGCATGCCCGCCAAGGCGAAGGAAAGCGGAGAGGCAGATGCGGGGGAGGGGGCAGTGGCCTGAGCAGCCACCGGATGCCTTGGGTCCGAAGATATTCGGGTGGCGCCCCGCGGTGAAGCCAGAGCTTGACGGAACTAGTTTACCAAGTGCATCATATCTTCATAAATTGACGGCTTCAAGCCAGATATAAGAACGATCGTTCTATAGGATAGTCGATCCTGTTGGTGATAGCCGGGCCTGCATGGGAGAAGGATGTGATGCCCCTCGACACTGGCGATTATTTTCTGTCCGCCGCCAATCCGCTGGCCAATGTCGACCAGCGCGATCTCGAGAGGCTCGCCATGCGGCTGTTCGAGCGGCCGGACGTCAGGGCGGCTCGCGCCCGTGCGGAGATCATGTGGCGGCGCGTGACGGACAGGCTCATGCCTGCCGACCAGATGGCGCTGTTCGACGACCATGTTTCCGATTATTGTTTCAAATGCACGCTGGTTGCCGCCAATACGGATGCCAATCATCCCCGCATATTGCGTGTATATAGTGAAGGCGGCCAATGGTTCGGACATAAGGTGCCCGGCGCGAAATGGGGTGGAGACAATCCCAACAACACCTATCGCATCATTCCCGTCGCGGCTGGCGGACGCTATGAATTGACGGGGCAAAGGCAGGTCGAACCGTCCACTTACGTCACCTTCCAACTGGTCAGCAACAGCACCACGTCCGCGACGCTGGCATCGCTCGAACAACTTGACATGGAGATTGACGAGGACGGCCGGTACAGGCTCACCCTGGATGATATGCCTGCCGGGAAACGGCGGAATCATCTCCAGATGCCGGCAGGGACGCTCTATCTCTTCATCCGCGATTCCATGGGGGATTGGGAACGGCAGCAGCCCGATGCGTTGCAAGTGCGCAGGCTCGACCCGCCGACGCGACCCCCGCTGACGGAAGATGAATTGGCCGCTACAGCCATTCGCAATATCCTGTCCGATGTATTCTATGCCTATTATGCCCAGCGTTTGTTCTTCAACGGCCCACAGATGATGACGCCGCCCGAGGGAGCGGGGTCTGTGGGCGGACTGGTGACCCAGCAGGGCAGCCTGGGCCACTTCACGTTGCGCGAGGATGAAGCGGTCATCATCACGGCCAATGCGGCGGGCGCAACCTATCGCGACATCGTCCTGCATGACCTGTGGTTGCGCAGCCTGCCCAATCGCGACAGGCAGATCAGCCTGACCAATGCGCAAATGGCGCCGGATGCGGACGGACGCTTCACCTATGTCCTCTCCATGGCGGACCCCGGCGTGCATAATTGGCTGAATCCATGCGGGCTGCATGACGTGCTGGTCCTGCACCGTTGGCAGGGTTTCCCCGATCCCGATGCGGAAGCCCCGTCGATCGAAAGCCGGAAAGTGGCGTTGGCGCGGCTTGAGGAGGCTTTGCCGCCAGCGGTTGCGAAGGTGACGCCCCGGCAAAGGCAGGCACAGATCGCGCGCCGCCAGGCTGCTTATGACCGGCGCTTCGCGGTCGATTGAGCGGAAGGTCGCAGGGTCTTCACAGATCGATTCAGCCTGATCATCGAAGATGCGCTTTGAGCCGCCACTTGTTGGTGCCCAACCGCTGTAAAACTCGATCGAGCCTTGAACCGGCTTTTTCCATCCGAGGCCATGGTCGGAGAGATCACAAATACGATCTATGTAGGCGCACTTGCATGCAATATGCGCCGTAGTTAGCCTTGCACCGTTCTGGCGCTGATATGCCAGATCAAGGACAGGCGGTTGAAGCCGCCGGCATCCAGACCGCGAGAACGGCGGATGTTCTGTCCGAAGGGGAGGGACGATGCGATCTGCGCGGCGCCTGGCCATATTTCCGGACATGATCCGCCTGCCTCATCGTTCGCGATGTGGGCAGGTGCTTTCTTTGTCTCGGCATGATTCCGCCTGCTCCGGATCACCCGCGCCGAGTTCCCGTGCATCCTTGGAACCGTTCGGGAGGCGCATTCGCATCGCTCGCTCATAGAACAAAATCATAGGGAGAGACGTCCATGAAAAAGCAGCTTCTTTTCGCCAGTGCGGCCCTGTCCGCCCTGTCCATGCCCTCTCTTGCCAGCGCGCAGGATCAGGGCGGCCGCGCCACGGCTGGAGATGCAGACATCGTCGTGACCGCCACACGGCGCGAACAGCGACTGCAGGAAGTGCCGCTTGCCGTCACCGCGCTGAGTGGAGACACGCTGCGAAGCCGGGGTATCGAAAATCTCAACGATCTGGGGCCGGGCAAGATCGCCGGTCTTACTTCCTATCCGCTCAACGGCACCGAGACCGGGGTGGCGCTCCAGATGCGCGGCTATGGGACATCGGATGCGTCCCAGGGCACGCAGGACAATGCCGTGGCCTTCTATATCGACGGCATCAACATTCCGCGAGCCCAGGGCGGCGCGCTCGACCTTATCACGCCTGAACGCATCGAGGTGCTGCGTGGGCCGCAGGGACAGTTGTTCGGCCGCAATGCGGAGGCGGGCGTTGTGCAGATCGTTTCCCGCCGGCCAAGCGGCGTGCTGGGAGGAGACTTCCGCGCCGGCATCGGCAATTTCGATGCCTATGAGCTCAAGGGGCGTCTAGACATGCCGGAAATCGCGGGATTCCGTATTCAGTTGTCGGGCATGTACCGCAAGCGGGGTGGGTATTTCCGGAACGTCAAGAGCGCTCTCCTGCAAAACATAACCCCCGTTTCAAGCCCTTATTCATCCTTTCACTGGAAGACTGGAGATTATGACAGGGATTTCCGCCAGCTCAAGACCTATGGGGGCAGGGTCGCGGTGGAACGCGATTTCGGCGATCTCAACATTTTCTATGCCTATGACAATGTCTGGGCAAAGGACGATCAGGCCTTTCCGCAAATCCTGGTGTCTCCCAATATCGGTACGATCGAGAACCCCAATGGCGGCATCACCGTGCCGCCCACAGGCCCGGCCACGATCTTCACGACCGATGGAGGACGCTATCAGCAGTTTCCGCTCGATCTCGACAAATATCCCGACAGAGCGCCCTTCGCGATTCCCTCGCTCTATTTCATCACGAAGAATCGCGGTCATGTGCTGAACCTGACCTATGGCGCCAGCGACGCGCTGACGCTGAAGTCGATCACCGGATTGCGTCGCTCCATCAACTATGGCGGGGCGGTTACGTCATTGGGAACGTCGCCCGTGCAGGCATGGGCCAGCAATTATCTGGATTCCAAGGTTTTCAGCCAGGAACTTCAGGCGATCTACACGACGTCCAGCTTCAACGTCACGGTCGGCGGCATCTATTTCTACGAAGATGTGCAGGATGAACGTGATTCCGGCTTTTCCACCAATTGTCCGGCGGGCATAGCGGGCGCGCCCTGCACGCCGGGCGGTGGCCCCAGCCGCGCGCCCTATTACAGTCCTTTCGCGCCCAATGGCGGCTTCATCCGCCAATTTTCCAAGACGAACGCCTATGCGGCCTACGGTCAGGCAAGCTGGACGCCACCCATATTGGAAGAGCGGCTGGAACTGACCGCGGGCCTGCGTTACAGCGACGACACCAAGAGGGCCCGGCGCGACATCTTCAACGGCGTGATCCTGCCGACGCAGTTGCGCAACGAGGCGAAGGAAAAGCGCGTCGATCCCGCCTTCACGGCCAAGGTCAAGCTGACCGAGGACATGAACACCTATGTCCGCTATGCCTCCGGCTTCCGGGATGGCGGCGCCAATGTTCGTTCGCAGGTGTTCACCGCCTATGGCACCGAAGTTTTGAAGTCCTGGGAAGTCGGCATGAAGTCCCAATGGTTCGACAGGCGCGTGACCTTGAACATCGCGGCCTTCAAATATAAGGTCGAGGATCAGCAACAATCCATTCAGACCAGCCCGGCAACGAACCCCAGCATTTCCGACACGTTCAACGTCACCGTTCCCTACAGGGCAAAGGGGCTGGAAGTGGAATTGAGCGCCCGGATCGTGCCGGGGCTGAGCCTGGCGGCGAACTATACCTATGTCGACAGCAACAAGCGGTTGATCGGGATCGATCCGCGGACACTGACCACGTTCAAACCCAATGGGACGAGCATCCTGTCGTCGGGTCCGTGCGCGGCGGCCCCGGCCGGCAATTGTGCCGGCGCCCTGGTCGTATCGCCCGCCGATATGGCGGCCCACCCCGGCGCATCCTTCCTCCAACTGCTGGGCGTAGGCGCGGCCAAACATGCCGGCTCCGTTTCCGTGGACTTCAGCCGGCCGCTCGACCCGGGCGTCTTCAACATCCATTTCGACTGGACGCGCAGCTCGAAAATGACATGTTGCGCGCCCTACAAGCTGCTGACGGTGGTCAATTCGACCGGAACCGCCGCTTCGCCTTCGCCGCGCTATAATCCCGGCGTTTTCACCAACCGCATCAATATGCGCACGGGCATCTCCGAAATCCCGCTTGGCAACGGGGTGAAGGGCGAACTGGCCTTCTGGGTCAAGAACCTGCTGAACCATGTCGATCTGGGCCAGCTATTCCCTGCGGGCAATGCGCTCAATGCGTCGCAGCCCTATCCCCAGGCGGCGACCTATCTGCAACCGCCAAGGACGATGGGCGGCGAATTCCGCGTCCAGTTCTGATCGATCGGGGGATTGGCCATCTGCCGGTCCCCCATTCGCACGCATTATCCGCAGCTTCAGCACAATATCAGCGGCATCGCGAAATCGGAGCCGCCCGCCGCGCCGGATGGGGAGGGAAGCGGATCGCCGCCGTTCCGGACGAGGGCGCGATAATGGCTCGCACTCATCCCGCTATGGTGGCGGAACGCCTGCTGGAAGGATTTGAGATCATTATAGCCGATCAGCGTCGCGATCTGCGAAACCGGGCGATCGGTATCGCGTAGCTGCGACTGCGCGCTGCGCATCCGCACCAGCCGCAGATAGTCCCGCGGCGTCATGCCCAGCTTCGCGCGGAACCGGCGGATCAGTGTCTGCGGGCTCACCGCAAGATGCGTCGCGAGCATGCCGATATGCAGCCCGCGCGACGCCCGTTCGGAAAGCCACATCTGCGCCGCTGCCACCAGGGGATCGTCCGACAGGCCGGGCCGGTCCGATGCCATGCCCATCGCGTCCGCCAGCGTCCCTGCCATGGTCGGTGACAACAGCCTGCCGATCAGGCGGGTGAGCAGGCTCATTTCGTGCGTCATCCCGCGGGCCATCATGATCCGGTCGACTTCGGCAATGGGGTCCGTCGTGTTGACGCGGATATGCGGATAACGCCTGCGGAATTCCGCGGCTGCGCCTCGCGTCACCGGCACGGGCCCATTGCCCGTCAGCCCGGCCTCCGCCAACAATTCTATTCCCCGCCCGGTGGCGGACAGATGCGCGCCGCCTGCATATTGACTGCGGAGCCAGTCGATTACGGAATGGAGTTTGGCAAGATATTCCGGCGTCTCTTCCTCCGGACAATAGAAGTCGGGCACGTGGATATAGAGATGGGGCCTTGCCTCCAGCCCGTCTTCCACTTGCAACTTCCATCCGCCCAGGACCTGAATTGGCCTTGGGCTTGGTCCCAACAATTTGGCGCGTGTGTGCATGCCGATGTCGTCTCTTGTTCGAAACTGATCCGCCACGCGCAGGCGCATCTGGCCGAACAGATCCAGGAACAAGCCGATACTGGCGAGACATGCGCCGTCAAATCCGATCACTGCAATATCGCGAGCCATACAGGATGGTAATTTACCCCCGTCATGATGTCAAAACCGCACCTGACGCCAGTGCCAGGAGAGTCGCATGATGCATGCATAGAAAATAGGCCATGGACTTGGCCATTGGGAGAGTTTCGCATGATCGAGCAAATGGCCGGGCGCGCAACAGGCGCGCCCGAGACGGCATTTTCATGTCTTCCGACACGTGATGGGCCCGGGCAGGACCGGGCCTGATCCATGCCGCAACCCACTAAATTCTATCCACGCCTCAAGGGACGTTCGGCCATCGTCACGGGCGCGGGAACCCAGGGCGACGGCATCGGCACCGGCCGCGCCATCGCGATGCTGCTGGCGGGGGAGGGCGCGCATGTCGCGCTGGTCGACCGCGACAGGGAAAGCGCGGAGGAAACGCGCCGCCGCATCGATGCTGCCGGTGGACAGGCCTTCACGCTGGCCGGCGATGTCACGGTCGATGCCGACTGCCGCCATTTCGTGGAGCAGGCGGTCGCGCATACCGGGCGGCTCGACATATTGGTCAATAATGTCGGCATATCCGATCCCGTTGCATTGGACGCGGCGGACGAGAGCGGCTGGACGCGGGTCATCGACGTCAACCTCAAAAGCGCGATGCTGATGATCCGTCATGCCGTACCGGCCATGAAGGCGGCGGGCGGGGGATCGATCGTCAACATTTCCTCCATCGCAGGGATGCGGGCCCATGGATCGATAGCCTATGGCCCGTCGAAGGCGGCGATGGCGCAACTTGCCGCCGAAATCGCCGTCCTGCATGGCCGCGATGGCATCCGCGTCAACACGGTTGCGCCCGGCCATATCATGACGCCCCATGCCATGCATGTTCTGCCCGAAGGTCTGCGTACATTGCGCCGGGCCATCGCGCCGCTGGGCATCGAAGGGGATGCCTGGGACATCGCCAGGGCAGTGGCTTTTCTGGCGAGCGACGATGCGCGCTTCATCACCGGCGTTCTGCTGCCCGTGGACGGTGGCGTCACGCGGATCGGCCCCATTGCCGCGCATTTCCTGGCCGAAGCGGAACTGGCGGCCGACGCGGGAACAGAAGGACCGAATCAATGAGCCAACTGGATGAAAAACAGGAATCGGGCGTCGCCTTCATCACTGGCGTCATGGGCGAACGCTTCGGCGGCGTCTTCAACGAAGCCGCGACATCGGACCGTTTCGGGTCGGATATTACCCGCATGGCGGCAGGCTGGGCCTTTCACGATGCCTGGCGGCATGAAGGCATCAGCCGCAAGGAAAAGAGCATAGCCGTCATCTCCGCGCTGATCGCGTCGCGTCAATCGCTGGAGCTGAAAAACCATGTCAAGATCGGCCTGGCCAATGGCCTGACGGTGGAGGAACTGGAAGGGCTGCTGGTCCAACTGACGCCCTATGTCGGTTTCCCCTGCATCGCCTCTGCCCAGACAGCGGTGATCATGGCCATGCGCGAGGCCGGCATATCGCCCGAAGATCTGCCGACGTCGGAGGAACGCGGCCTGCTGTGACGCGGCAACCGACCGGCCCGGTGGCGAGGCGGTCACGATTTCACAACAAAAGCGAACATCAATGTTTCAGGGGAGGTTGTCATGAAAATTTCGAGTTTCTGGATGTCGTCCTGTGCCTGCCTGCTTTCGGCGGCTCCGGCAATTGCATCGGCGCAGGCGGCGCCCGAACAGGAACTCCAGCATGCGCAGGCCGCCTTCGGCAGTGACGACATCGTCGTAACGGCACGGCGGCGTGAGGAACGGTTGCAGGATGTGCCGCTCTCCGTCAGTGCGGTGTCAGGCGCTACGCTGGAGCGCGCCAATATTTCGAATGTCGCGGGCCTCAGCCGCGTGGTTCCCAGCCTTGTGTCGGTTCCCGGACAGGGCGGCAGCCGTTCGCTGCCCAATTTCGCGATCCGTGGCCTCAGCCAGCAGGAACTCACCCTGCTCGCGGACCAGTCCGTTTCCACCTATATGGGCGACATCGTGCTTGCGCGCACGCAGGGGGTCAATGGCGCGCTGTTCGACATAGGATCGGTGGAAGTGCTGCGCGGGCCGCAGGGCACGCTGTTCGGCCGCAACACGACCGGCGGCGCGATCATCATCCGTCCCAACCGGCCGACCGAAAATTTCGAAGGCCGCGTCGGCGTCACTTACGGCAATCTGGACACCTTCATCGTGGAGGGCATGCTGAACGTGCCCCTGTCGCCCAATATACTGGTGCGCGTCGCCGGCCAGCGTCAGCGCGACGACGGCTTCGTCTATGACGAGATATTGGGCCGCAACGTCAACGACACCGCGCAGGAGGGCGTGCGCGCCTCCGTGCTGATGAAGAACGACAGCGGCGTCGAATCGCTGACCGTCTATAATTATTTCCACGAAGACGATGGCGGCACGGCAAGCTTTCTCGCCAAGGTCCGTTCCACCGGATCGCTGAACGGCGCCGCCGTCCGCGCGGCGCGTGGCTATCGCCCGCTGGAGCAGTTGCTGGCCGAACAGCAGGCGCGGGGCCCCTATCGCATCGCCAATGGATCGAACATCTTCACCAAGGTGGAGACGCACGACATCGCCAACACCACGACCATTCCGCTCAACGACATGCTGACGGTCAAGAACATCGTCGGCTATCGTCACGTCAAGGACAACATCTTCGACGATATGGATGGAAGCATGAATTCGTTGCATCCACAGCAGCGGATAGACTGGACCGCGCAGTTTTCGGAAGAGCTGCAGCTGCTGGGCGAGAACGAAAACTTCAACTGGATCACCGGCCTTTATTATTTCTGGGAAAAGGGTCGCAACCAGGGTCTTTCCACGGTTGGCAGCGTCGATCCGGGCCTGGTCGAGCCGGAAGATATTTTCGGCTATCCCACCGCTGCGTTCAGCAATACCGATGTGGCGGGCCGCAACCGCAGCTTCGCCGCTTTCGCGCAGGGCACCTATCGTTTCAACGACAGCCTGAGCCTGACGGCCGGCGTTCGCTACAATCGAGACAAGCGCGAGGCGACGATCCGCAATCGCACGGCCACCGCATGCCGTTTCACCCGCGACCTCGACAATAATCCCGCGACGCCGGAAACCGCCGTGCCGCTTTCGCAGTGCGAGTTGAACGTGGGCGACAGCTTTTCCGAAGTCACCTACAATCTCAGCCTGGAATATAAGATCGCGCAGGACAAGCTGATCTACCTTGCGCACCGGCATGGCTACCGCACCGGCGGCTTCGGCGCCCGCGCCTCGACCGAGGCCGGGCTGCGCCGGACCTTCAGGCCGGAAACGGTGGACGATGTCGAATTGGGGGTGAAGGCCGACTGGCGCATGGGCGGCATGTTCCTGCGCACCAATCTGGCCGCCTATTACGCCAAATATAACGACATCCAGCGGTTGCTGACCGATCCGCTGGCCTTGCCCCCCACCACTGTCACGACCAATGCGGGCAAGGCGCGCATCTGGGGCATCGAAGCGGACATATTGTTCCGTCCGGTGCCCATGTTGGAACTGTCGGCCAACTATGCCTATACCAACGCGAAGTTCACGAAGTTCATCTATCCGGACGGCAGCGACCACAGCAACGATCCCTTCGCCCGCGCGCCGCGCAATGTCTACACGCTGGGCGCGCGGCTGCTCGCACCGCTGGACAGTTCTCAGGGCGATGCGTCCATCGGGATCAGCTATTATCATACCGACGATTATGTCGGGAACGATACGGTTGTGCCGGGCTATACGGATGCAGAGGGCTATAATCTGGTGAATCTGGACGCGAGCTGGAACCGGGTCATGGGATCGGGCTTCGACCTCGCCCTCTATGTCAACAACCTGACCAAGAAGAAATATGACTTCCTGCTCATCAACCTCGACAGCCTGGGCTACACCAGCCACACGCCCGGCCTGCCGCGGACTTATGGCGTGACCCTGCGCTATCATTTCTGAAAAAGGGGGGGCTGCCCCGCATCTGTCCTGTTTCGCGGGACGGATGCGGGTCGGCCTGGCCCGACGTTTATGGAAAGACCGGACATGGCCGACATGATTACTTCCACCTCGCCTGATACGCCGCCGATGCGCGAGCTCAGGACCGCCAATCATCTGCTGGGCGATCGCGCGGCGCTGGATGCGGCATGGGATCGGGACGGCTATTGGTTCTTCCGCGACGTGCTGGACAGGGATGCTGTCGGCCGGTTGCGCGCCGTCTACCTGGATGTCTTGCGCGACCTGGGAGTCGTCGACCCAGCGCGCGACGACGCGGCCGTGTATAATGGCGCACCGCTTGACGATTTTCCGATCCGCAACGACGGCACGCCGGCCACCGATCCGCTGCTGGCGCGCTATCCGCGGGATCAATTCGTCGCGGAGCCCGCGATCCGCGCCTTTTTCGAGGAGCTGTTCGGGGAAGAGGTCTTCTGGGTGCCCAATACCGAATATCACGCGCTGCCGCCGGGCACGGGTCGGCCGGACTCGCGGTTCAACTTCGTCCATTGCGATGGTCCCAACAACAAGGGGCTGCCGCTGAAAATCTGCTGGATGCCGCTCGCTCCAATCGATGAGGAGACGGGCGGCCTGGCTGTTGCCGAAGGGTTGCACCGTCCCCGGATGAATGATTTTCCCCGGCCGCCCCAAGGCATCGGCGACGATGTGATCCCGGCCGATGCCTGGTGCCGCGCCCTCTACCAACCCGGCGACCTGCTGGTGTTCAGCCTGGAAACGCCCCATAGCGGACTTGCCAACCGGTCCGACCGCCATTTCCGCCTGTCGATGGATATTCGCGGCATGCCGAAATCGGGCAATATCCCGACCGTCGGCACGGTCGCCGCGCTCGACGCCTGCGCCATCGCCGTGGAAACGAAGGAGGGGGAACAGCGCACCTTCCGCATCGATGAGGACAGTTTCTGTCGGATAACCCGAGGACGGCTGACGGGCATGCCGCTGGCGCTGGAGGAAATCCCGCAAATGGTGAAGATCGGTGATCCCGTTTATGTCGCATCCGACCACGGCACCGCCATGTTCATCCGTCCGCAGCACTGAAACATCCGGCGGAACAGCCGGCACGTCCCGGCGCCATAAGGCCGGTCGTACGGACTTGTGATGCATTGTCGGCGCCCGCGTGAAAGCCGTTGCCCGAACGGGATCGATCCTATCTACCTGACCGTCGAACAGGGCAGCAGGCATGGGAGAGGTTCATGGAGGTCATGGCAAGCGGCCTTCTGATTCCGGAAGGGCCGGTGGCGCTTTCCGATGGATCGGCGCTGGTGGTTGAATTGGGCGATGGGCGCCTCAGCGGCGAAGTCGCTGCCACGGCGTCGGGCCACATCATGTCGGACAGCTTCGCGGTGGAGGCGGGCGGGCATGTCTGCATCGGCTCCATTGGGCGAGGCGGTTATCACCATCGTCGATCCCGCCATCGGCCTGTGCGGCCACATGCCGATCGATGATCGCATGGTGACGAACATCGCCTTCGGCGCCGAGAATGGCCGGGATGTCTGGATCACGGCAGCCGGAACGGGTCGGCTGCTGCGCAGCCGTTCGCCCCGGCCGGGCCTGCCGCTCGCTTTTGTGGCATGAGGGACGAGCACCGGTCATGACCCATTCGGCAAGACTTCGACCCCGATCTGACCCAACAGCCGTGACGGCCGACGATGATGCGATAGTCGGGCGTGTCATGCCCCCGCAACTGGACGTGCTGGACGCTCGCTCCCGCATTCTCGACGCCGCGGCGCATCTGTTTCGGCGAGAGGGTTTTTCCGGCACGTCGATGGACGCCATTGCCGCGCTGGCGCGTATGTCGAAAAGGACGCTCTATGCCGGCTTTCCGGACAAGCGCGCGGTTCTCGAAGCGGTTCTGGAGCAGTTCATCGCCCGCCGTTTCGCCATGATCGAGCGGATCGGCTGCGAAGCCGCGAGCGACGAGGCTATATTGACCCGCATGGTCTGCGCCCTCAACGCGATGGCCACGGACGAGGATGCGCTCGCCATGTACCGGTTGCTGGTGGCGGAGGCGACAAATCTGCCTGCGCTGGCACTGGCGGCGAACCGGAACGGGCTGACGCAGGCGCAGGCCATGCTGCGCCAGCCTCTCCTCAATTGCGGCGTACGCGATCCGGATAGGGCCGCCTGCTTCCTCTACGACCTCGCCGTGCTGGCGCCGATGCATCGCCTGTTGGTGGGTACGGACAATCTGCACATGGACGTCGCCGCCATCGTCGGACTGGTTCTTGAGGGCGTGAAGGGAATGTGAAGCAGGGTCTTGCTCCGATCGCGGATGGCCGGGAACGGCTGTGGCCGGCACCGGGCGCGTCGGCGGCTCCCTCAGCCCTGGGCGGGATTTCTTAGGCTATGTTGCGATCTGCCGGACCATCCCATGCGAACCTTATTTTCCGCCGGGGTCAAGCGCTCCATGGACGCCGAATTCCCCGCCGGCGCTGCGATGACGGGGAAGGGCATGTCTTGCTGCAAACGCTCGTCGGTCATCTGGTCGCCTGCCTGTTATCGAAGCTGCATATGGAGGAGGCTGCATGAAAGAACCCTGGTTGCCGTTGGTCCCTGAAAACGTCACCGCCTCCTGGCTGGGCGACGCGCTGGCACCGCGCTATCCCGGAACGCGGGTCGAGAGGCTCGACGTCCACGAAATCCTTTGGGGCACGGGCACCAAGATGATGGTGACGGCGACCTATAATGATGCCGGGCGGGGCCATGGCCTGCCGCGGGCCTTGTGCATCAAGGCGGGTCTTGCCGAGCATCGGGAGCTGGTGAAATTCTGCTACCAGACGGAGGCGCGCTTTTTCGCGGAGCTGGCGCCGCGCCTGCTGCTGGGGCTGCCGCAAATCCTCTACGCCGCGGCGAATGCCGATCAGGGGATGGTGGTCATGGAGGATCTGCGGCCGACCGGCGCCCATATCTGCCGCGTGCAGCAGCCGCTGACCCGCGATCAGGCCGCCGCTTTCCTGGACGACATGGCCGCGTTGCACGCGCGCTGGTGGAACAGTCCCGCGCTGGAGGACGATGGCGATCTTGGCTGGCTGATGCGCCATGATCCATTGCCGGACGAAGCCTGGGGCGATTTCGGGCGCGGTCAGCTCCAGCCCGAAACATGGGCGCATTATATGGGGCTGCCCCGGTCGCTCGGCATTCCGGTGGCTTGCCGCGACCGGGAGGGGGTTCATGCGGCGCTGCAGGAATTGCGCCTTTTCGGGGAGCAGGGGCCGCGTTGCGTCATTCATGGCGACGCGCATCTGGGCAATATGTATCTCACCCGCGAGGGGCGGCCGGGCTTCCTCGACTGGCAGACCACGCGTCGCGGCCATTGGGCGCAGGACGTGACCTATTTCTACATCTCCGCGCTCGATCCGCTGGACCGGCGGGCTTGGGAGAGGGATCTGGTCGCGGGCTATCTTGCCGCGCTGGCCCGCCATGGCGTGGCCCATCCGCCGTCCGCGGAAGAGGCATGGCGCGCCATCCGCGCCCATATCGTCTATGGCCTGTTCTACTGGATGGTGAATCCGGTCGAATGGCAGGCGGAGGAGAATAACGCCGCCACCGCGCCGCGTTTCGGCTGGGCGGCGGTCGATCATGCCGCCCCGCCGGTTGGTCCGCTTTAAACCGGATCAGGCGTCCGCACGAACCGGTTCTGGATCGAGCCGAACAGATAGTCGCGGTTCGCCTGCTCGTCGAACGCATCCAGCGTCCAGCCGCCGGGATGGATGCTGGTGCGGATCGCTTCAGGTTCGGGGATCAGGGCCACTTCGTCGCCCTGGATGTAGAAGTCCCGCCCGCTGACATGGGCGGCGGCATCGGTGCACAGCCATACGACCAGCGCCGCGACATGGGCGGGCAGGGCGGTCATGCGCGGCTGCGCCATCGGCTTGTTCCACAGCAGCGGAATGCCAAGCCGCGCCGATTCAGCGATGGTCTCGTCGATTTCCGGCGTATGCGTACCCGTCAGGTGCGACACCGGGCGGATCAGATTGGCCCGAATGCCGAATTCCCCCAGGTCGCGCGCAATGGTGCGGGTGAAGCCCAGAAGGCCTTCCTTGGCGGCGGAATAATTGGCCATGCCCCAATGGCCGAAGCCCGATGGCGACCCCGTATTGACGATTACGCCGGACCGCTGCGCGATCATATGCGCCGCCGCGGCGCGGCAGGTGAAGAAGCTCGACGTCAGACTGACGTCCATGCAGAGATTCCAGTCCTGGTCCGTCATCCGGTCTATCCGCGCCGGGCGGACGATCCCCGCATTGTTGACCAGAATGTCGATCCGGCCGAAGGCATCGATGGCCGCCTGCACCGCCGCCTCGCCGCCCTCGCGGGTCGCCACGCTGGAACATTGGCCGATCGCCTCGCCACCCGCGTCGCGTATCTCCTGGGCGACGGTTTCAGCCAGCGATGCGTCGCCGCTCTCCGTGCCATAAGGGCCGCCGCCCAGATCGTTGACGACGACCTTCGCGCCCTGCTCCGCCAGCAGCATCGCTTCGGCCCGGCCGATATTGCGGCCCGCGCCGGTCACGACGGCCACCTTGCCCTTCAGTCTCTGCATATCCTGCTCCCATCAGTTGTGCCGGGAGAGTAGCCGCTGGCACCTTAAGACCCTAATCACCGACGTGATGATTGCGCCTGACATGCTTCCCGACGATGCCCGGCTTCGCCACAAGATCAGCGCCAACGGAGCGCGTCGATGATCCTGGCCGAATGAAGGAGATGCAGGGGTGAAGGCGATCGTGATCAACCGCCATGGCGGCCTGGAGGTGTTGGAACCTGCCGATCTGCCGCCACCGCAGCCCAAGCAGGGGGAAACGCTGGTGCGCATCCTGGCAGCGGCCGTCAATCCGGCGGACGGCAAATGGCGGGCGGGCCTGTTCGAAAGCTTCGCGCCTGTCGGTTTCCCTCATGTTCTGGGCTATGACGTGGCGGGCGAAGTCATCGGCGGGGAGGGCTTTGCGCCCGGCGCCCGCGTCTTCGGCATGCTCGATCCGTTTCGCAAGGGCGGCTATGCCGAGCAGGTCGCCGTGGCCGCCGATCATCTGGCACTGGTGCCCGATGGCCTCGATCTGCCGACCGCCGCCGCTATCCCCACCGCTGGCCTGACCGGATTGCAGATGGTCGAACGCGGGTTGTACCTTCAGGCGGGCCAAAGGCTGATGCTGACGGGCGCGCTGGGCGCCGTCGGCCGTTTCGCCCTGTTTGCGGCGAAGGAGCGGGGCGTCCATGTGACCGCCGCCGTCCGCGCCGCTCATGTCGAGGCTGTGCGCGCTCTGGGTGCTGACGATGTGATCGCCCTGGGCGAGGAGGATTGGAGCGGCGCGTCCTTCGATCATGTCATCGACACTGTGGGCGGCGAAGCAGTCGGCGCGCTTTGCCGGCACCTGAAGCCCGGCGGCCGGGTGCTGACCGCCGCCACCACGCCGATCCCGAGCGACGAATTGCCGTCTGCGCCAGAATTTTTCGCGGTCGTCCCGAGCGGTCCCGACGCCGCCCGTCTGGGCGCCGCCGTCGCGCAGGGCAGGATCGCCGTGCCCATCGCCCGCATCCTGCCGCTCGATCAGGCGGCGGAAGCGCAGCGGCTGGTCGATGCGGGCGGATTGAACGGCAAGGTCATCCTGACGAACTGAAAATCCTTGCGATAGCGCAGTCTTCCGCGCCGCATCGTCAACCGGCCAGCGCAGCCAGCGCCGATGCCTTTTGCGCCAGCGCCCCGCGCATATCCTCTCCCACCGGTAGGCGCAGGGGCAGCGGTTCGCCGTCCAGCGCCGCCAATATCGCCTCCGCCACCGCTTCCGGCGGGCTGGCGGCGGTGGCGTAATAGCCGTCCAGCACCGTCTTGCCCTGCCCCGACAGAAAGCCGTAATCGGCAATGCGGAGCTGCGCTTCGCGCGTGCCATGGCTGATGAAGCGGGTGGCGATCGCGCCCGGCTCGACCAACATGGTGCGGATGCCCAGGGCTGCAACCTCCAGCGCCAGCGTTTCGGTCAAGCCTTCCAGCGCGAATTTGCTCGCGCAGTAAGCGCCGAGGCCGGGCGTGCCGTTCAGACCGCAGCCCGACGACAATTGAACGATCGTGCCCGATCCGCGCGAGCGGAAATGCGGCAGCAGCGCCTGGGTCAATGCCCAGGGACCGAAGAAATTGACCTCGAACAGCCCGCGCGCATCATCCAGATCGACCTCCTCGACCGCGCCGAACACGCTCTGCCCGGCATTGTTGACCAATATGTCCACATGCCCGGCCGCCAGCGCTTCGCATGCAAGCCTCAAAACCTGCGTGGGATCGCTCATGTCCGCGACGATTCCCCTGGTGCGGCCTGCGCCCTCCGCTTCGAATGCGCTGATCGCTTGCGCGTCGCGGGCGGCGCCAGTGACATGGTCGCCCCGCGCCAGAGCGGCTTTCGCCAACGCCGCGCCGATGCCGCTCGAAATGCCTGTGATCAGCCAGCGCCTCATATCCCGTCTCCTCGCCCACTCGCCCCCAGGCGTCTCAGAAAAGCGCGAGGTCGACAATCGGAGGGGGGAGAAGCGCGCAAACAATGCATGCTTGATGCATGTCCCTATCGACATGGATGCCGTCTGCCGCTCAGCGCTCTATCCCTCGCAGGAACAATGCGACCACGCGGGTCGCCCATTGCTGCCGAAACGCCTCATCCGTGAAGTCGTCGGTCAGGAGGAAACGCAGCCCCCCATTGGCCAGATTGATGAAGTGCTGGGCCAGTTGGGCGGGATCGTCGATCTCGTACCCCGCCTCCCGCAAATGCGTGAGATAGGCGGTTATCGGCGCCACCGTATCAGCGATATGGCCGTGCAGCCGCTTGGCTATGTCGGGGAAGCGTTCCTTCGCGGCGATGGCGAGACGGAGCAGGGCGATCCGCTCCGCCTCCGCCACTTCGCCGGTGATGCGCAGGGCGAAGTCCGTCAGCACCCCGGCGGGTTCCCGCCCCTCGGTCGCGATGCTTCGCACATCGCTGCGCATGGACGCGACGCTGTGGAGGGCAACGGCCTCGAACAGCGCGGCCTTGTTGTTGAAGCGGGCATAGATTGTCGCCTTGCTGACCCTGGCGACGGCGGCGATATGGTCCATGCTCGCGCCGGCATAGCCGTGCATCAGAAAGGCGCGCGCCGCTGCCTCGATCAGTTCGGCCTCGCGCACCGGCGCATCCGCATTGGTCGGCCTCCCCCGGCGCGGTCTTGTGATGTCTTCGCCGGGCACGCTTGCTCCATCGAAATAAAACTATACCGTTTATTTTATTAAATGCGAGTCGGTCGCGCAAGAGCGATCAGGGAGAGGGCAAGATGAAGCGGGTCATCCTTTTGCGCGGACCGCGGTCCGTCATGGCCGCATCCGCGCCCGAATGGGCCGCGGCGCAGACCTGGGCCAAGGCGGCCGAGCGGATCGTCGTGCATAAAGGGCTGAATGCTCCGGCTGAGCCCGGCGGTGTTCCGACGCCGCCGGTTTACGATGCGGTGATCGAACTTTGGTCCGACGCCGCGCTCGATGCCCACAGCATCCGCTCCGATTGGGAAGACGTGGAGGTGCGCTCCTCCGCCCAGATCGTCGGCAAGGCAGCGGCTGCGCGCTTGCCGATCGGCATCACGCCGGGCCTTTCCCAGCTTTCCTTCATCCGCGCCATCGAAGCTTTGCCACGACAGGATGTGGAACGGCACTGGAACGAACATATCCCGCTCGCCTGCGAAATCCATGTCGGCATGAACCGCTATGTGCAGGATCGTTTTTCGCCGGCGGTTCCCTGGTTCGGCATGGCCCATCTTCATTTTCCAAGCGAAGCGGCGCTGCGCGACGGGTTGTTCAGAAGCCCGGAGGACATCGCCGTGATTACGGCGGACGTGGCCGAGTTCGTCAGCGATTACGCGACCATGATCGCCATCGAGCATATCGTGAAAGCATAGGAGAGGCAGGCATGGACCTTGGACTGGCAGACAAGCGCGCGCTGGTGACGGGCAGCAGTTCCGGCATCGGCGCGGGCATAGCCCGACTATTGGCGGCGGAAGGCTGCGCCGTGATTGTGCATGGCCGCGATGCGGAAAAGGCGCGTGCCGTGGCAGATTCGATTGACCGCGGCGTCTGCGTGGCGATTGGCGATCTTTCCACCGATGCAGGGGCGGACGCGGTGGCGAAGGCAGTCGGGGAGGTCGACATATTGGTGAACAATGCCGGCGGCGCCGTGGGCACCTCTGCCATGCATTGGACGGAGGTGGACGAAGAGGGTTGGGAGGGTACCTATCAGCTCAACGCCATTGCCGCCGCGCGGATGATCCGGCGGCTTCTGCCCGCGATGCAGGCGAAAGGATGGGGCCGCATCATCAACATCGCCAGTGCCGCGGCCACGCAGCCCATCGCCTTCGGCCCGGATTATGGCGCGGCCAAGGCGGCCATGCTGAACATGACCGTCAGCCTGGCGAAGGCACTGGGACCCTGCGGCGTCACCGCGAACAGTGTCAGCCCCGGCATGATCCTCACTCCGGCGGTCGAGGCATGGCTCGGCAATCTCAAGCGGAACATGGGCTGGGGCGACATTTCCCTGGAGGAAGCAGAAGCCCGCGCCGCTCGCGAGTTGACGCCGATTCCCGTCGGCCGCATCGGCCGGGTCGAGGAGATCGCCCATGTCGTCTGCATGATCGCGAGCCCGCATGCGGGGTACATGACCGGCGCCAATGTCCGCGTGGACGGCGGTCAGGTCCAGAGCGTCAACTGAGTGCCCCTGACGCCTGTTTTCATCGAATAGCCGATCTTTATTGCCCATGCTGGCGCCGATCCGGCGAAGGGATAGGATCGCCCCGGCTGCCGCTCGCCGTGGATGACCGCCTGTTCGCGCGTGACGAACGCATGGGCCGAAAGAGAATGGAAGAAGAGGATGGACATGACCGATTTGCGTTTCGACGGCCGCGTGGCGATCATCACCGGCGCAGGCAACGGTTTGGGCAAGGATTACGCGCTGGAGCTTGCCCGGCGCGGCGCGAAGGTCGTCGTGAACGATCTGGGAGGCAGCGGATCGGGGCAGGGACAATCGCATAATGCGGCGGACCTGGTGGTCCAGGAAATTCGCGGCAAGGGCGGGGAAGCGGTCGCCAATTACGACAGCGTGTCGACGCGACAGGGAGGTGCGGCCGTTGTCCAGACCGCGCTCGATGCCTTCGGCAAGGTCGACATCTGCATCAACAATGCAGGCTTCCTGCGCAATGGCCGGTTCGAAGATCTGACCGATGAGCAGATCGACGCGATCATCGACGTGCATCTGAAAGGGGCCATCTATGTCGCCCAGCCCGCCTATCGCGCAATGCGTCGAAACGGCTACGGCCGGTTCCTTTTCACCGGTTCGGCATCCGCCATGTTCGGCCACGCCTGGCAGGCCAATTACGCGGCGGCAAAGGGCGGCCTCATGGGCCTCAGCCATATCGTCGCCATCGAGGGATCGGCCTATGGCATCACGTCGAACCTGCTGCTGCCCACCGCGCAATCCCGGCTGGCAGCGGAAATGGACGCTGGTTTCATGGAAATCCCCGCCTTTGCGGAGGCGGTGCAAGGCGCCGATTACGCCGCGAGCGATGGCCGCATCGAAGTGGCGTTCAATACGCCGCTGGCAGTATATCTGGTCAGCGAACAATGCACTTCCACCCACGGCATCTATTCGCAGAATAGCGGCCGTTACGCGAAGGTGCGCATCTGCGCCGCCGATGGCTGGGTTGCGCCGATGGGGCCTATGCCGCCCAGCGTGGAGGATATTGCCGCTCACTGGGGCAGCGTCACGGACGACGCCATCGTTCATGAACCCCTGACCGTCTATGATGAATTCACCGCCGTCGCCAAAGCGGCGCGCCGCCAAGGCCTGATCTGACCGGAACATGCCTCGCGGTCGCTGGCGGACCGGGCATCGGGCAAAGCATCGGGCGGAAAAGCCTGTTCTGAGCCTGTCGAAGGGCGAGAACCGGTTTTCCGCCCGAAAGGATGCGGAAACGGAATTTGGAGCGCGCGACCTGCGTCCGATTCAGTACAGCGCGCTCCAGACCTGGCGGTGCTACAGCCCGCCGATGAATTCGCGGTCGAACCGCTGGTGCAGGTCGCCCAGCAGCCGGGACAAGGTCTGCCGGTCGGTGGGGCTGAGTTGGCGGAAGAAGCGGACCAGCTTCGACTGCGCGGCAATGTCGACAATGGCTCGCTCGATGAGCACGCGTCCCGGCGGCGTCAGCGCCAGGTCGAAAACCCTCCGGTCCTCCGGGTTGCGCTGGCGCTTCAGCAAGCCCGCCCTTTCCAGGCGCGCGATCCTGGTCGAGATCACGGCATTGGATATATGGAGGGTGGAGGCGAGATCGGTCGCCCGGTGCGGCATGTCCTGATCGATCGCCAGCGTGCCGAGAAGGTCGAGATCAGCGAAACTATATCCCAGCTTGCCCGCGATGCCGTCCAGATCGGTCGTGACCAGATGCCCGACCGTGAACAAATTCCAGAGCGGCCCGAAATGCTCGCTCTCCATCTCGGGCATGCGCTGTGCATAGAAGGAACGGCCGGCGTTGAGTTGGTCCAGAGGCTTGCGAGGCATGTTCGCGCTGCCCTCCACCGGCATGGAGCTATCGACGGCGGCTCAGGGCCAGCACAGGTCCAGACTGAGCACGCCGTTGACCATGCCCGTCGCCAGTACCGGCTTCGTTCCCGGCTTGATGCGAAAATCCGGAATGCGGCTCAGCCATTCCTGGAGGAAAATGCGAATTTCCCGCCGCGCCAGCACTGCGCCCGGACAGGCATGGGCTCCGTTTCCGAACGCCGCGTGCACCGGCTTTTCACGGCTGAAATCCACCACCAGCGGATCTGCGTTCACCCGGTCGTCCGTACCGACCCAGAGATTGGCGGGCAATATGCGGTCGCCCGCCTGGAAATATACGCCCTTATATTCGAGGTTCTCGGTGATCACGCGGGACGTATTGGCCAGACCGTGGCGACGAATCATCTCCTCAATCGCGTGCTTGATGAAATCCTCATCATCCAGCCGCTCGACCAACTGACGGCGATGACCTGGATTCAGCGCCAGGAAACGGGCGATGAAACCGATCATGCCGGCCACGGTGTCGAGCCCGCCGAACAACACCAGCGTTGCGTAACTGACGGCCTCCATCTCGGAAATCCGACCTTCACCGACATTGACGTTGACCAGCTTGCTCAGCAAATCCTCTCCGGGATTGTCGCGACGGGCGCGAATTTCATCCATCAGATAACCGCCCATTTCCTGCTGCGCCTGCAACCGTATTTCGGCGGTGTGGCCGCGCACCGAGCGTTCCGCGATCGGCAACAGGCGATGCTTGTCGGAGATCGGCAGATCGACCAGTTCCAGGAAGACGTGGATGGGGAGGATCTTGGCGAAATCCTCGATGAACTCGCATTCGCCCCGCGGCAGCACGCGCTCTATCGCCTCCACCGCGACATCGCGCACCTTGCTCTCCAGTTCGGAGACCACGGCAGGCATCAGCGACTGCATCAGCGGGCGCCGGTATCGCGCATGTTCGGGCGGGTCCATCTCCAGCGGGATCTGGCGCGGCGTGCCTTCCGGCATCGGGGGCAGGACGATGTGCTTGTGCGAGAAATGATGATAGTCGCGCTGCATCGCGATGATGTCGTCGCTGCGGGTTGCAACCCAGTGCCCGCCATTATGGGGCGTCCAGAATATATCGGGATTGGCCTGCTGGATCGCGGCATAGGCCGCCTGCACATCCTCTGCCGACCCCGGAATATCGTAGATGTTGAAATCGCGCACCAGCGCGGCCGGTACATGGTCGGGACGCGGTGCCAGCTCGCCTTCAGCCACGCTTGTCATGTCAGCGCTCATTCTCTGTTTTCCCTCTCCGAAACTGTCTTGACCCAGGTGGCAGGCGAGGCAAGGGCCGCGCCTGCGCATGGGTCAGGATTTCACAGATGCGATGGATCGCGGCTCCTGCCGGTCGCCGCCCCTCAATCCTCCGGCGCAATCGCGACGCGCAGGCCGTCCAGCTCCGCCGTGAGAGGGATCTGGCAGGACAATCGCGAATATTCGTCGCGATGTTCGGAACTGTCCAGCAGGTCGCTTTCATCATCGCTGACCGTCGGCAACAGCCTGAAGAAGGCCGGGTCGACCTTCACATGGCAGGTCGCGCAGGAGCAGCATCCTCCGCAAAGCGCCAGCATCTCGTCGATCCCGGCATCGCGGATCGCTTCCATCAAGGACAGTCCGCTTTCGGCGGCAATTTCCCTTTCCGCGCCATCGCGGGTGGTGACGATCACATTTGGCATATTGGGTCCCCTGGATGAAGATCAGTCGCCGAAGCGGACATGGAGATGCCTGGGCACGCGCATCATCGAACCGCGTATCTCGGGCCGCGGCTTGTCGGGGTCGAAGCGCAGATTGGGCAGATGATCCAGCACCGCATGCAGCGCGCGGGTCATCTCCACCCGCGCCAGATGCTGGCCGACGCAGATATGCGGTCCGCGCGAGAAGGAGAAGTGCGCCTTGCGCTCGCGGAAGATGTCGAACTTGTCGGGATCGGGGAAGATCGCCGGGTCGCGATTGGCGGCGCCTGCCACCACGTCGAGCAGCGATCCGGCCGGAATTCCGACGCCGGCAAGCACCACATCCTGTTTCGCCATGCGAAGCTGTACGGCGACGGGGCCGTCCCAGCGCAGCGCCTCCTCGATTGCGACGGGAATGAGCTTTCGGTCCTCCCGGATCGCGTCGAGCTGATCGGGATTTTCCAGCAGCGCGGTCAGCAGCACGCTGGTCCCGCGATAAGTGGTGTCGCCCGCCGCGTTCATCAATTGCCGCAGGAAGGAGATCAGCACCAGCGGCGGCAGATAATCGCCGTCCACTTCGGTATTGGCGAGCAGGCTGACCAGATCGTCGCCCGGATTGCGCCGCCGTTCGTCCACCAGCGCGGTGAAATATTCGCCCAGCTTGCGCGATGCCTCCTGCGCCTTGTCGATGTGCATATAATCGGTCTGGCCAATGGCCAGCCGCTGGAAGGTGCGTACGTCCGATTCCGGGAGATCGAGCTGCTGATAGATCACCTCGAAAGGATAAAGCAGGGTGAATTGTTCGATGAGGTCGGCGCGGCCGGTGCCCATGAACCTGCCCATCAATTTATGAACCACCGGATCGACGATGGTTTCACCCCATGTTTTCACATATTGGGGCAGGAAGATCTTCTGGAAGATCTTCCGCCAGCGGCCATGTTCGGGATTGTCCATGACGCTGATGCTGCCCTGGCCGAAGGTTTCCCCGATGTTGAACCTGTAGCCATGGTTGGAAAAGCGGTCGGTGTCGGTCAGGACCGTCAATATCTCGTCCGAACCGACGATCGTGAACATTTTGCGATCCGGGTAAGTGGCGGATTGCAGGCCCATTTTGGGGCGGTAGTCGCCTTCCAGCACCGGGGTCTGCGCCCGCCATTTCGCGATCTTCGCATAGGGATCGAGCGTGTCCCCGAAATTGATGTCGTCCGCGCTGAACGGATCGTAGCTCGGATCGTCATATTCCTGAATTCTGACGGCGGGTTCCATGACCGGAATCTCTCCTATGAAGCATATGCTACATAATTCCGGCCATTCGGGCTGTCAATCGATGGGCGGCCCCACCAGCGACTGGGCGATCAGTTGCTCCAGCACGTCCAACACGGCCTCACGGCCCGGCGGATCGGGGAAGAGCGCGTCGCGCAGGATCACGCTGGCGGCGATCATGCCGAAGCCCAGACGCACGCCGATGCCAAGGTCGAAGGGCGGATCGATCCCCGCCAGCGCATAGCGTTGACGGACCTGATCGACCGATTGCTGGAAAAAGGGCGCAAGGCCGCGCAGGCCCGGTGCCGTATCCTCGCCGCCGCTTGGCGGTCCGGCCAGCAGGGCGCGGAACATCGCCTCATTGCCTTCGAACAATTCATAGACCTGCCGGGTGAAGCGGCGCGTTTCCGCCTGCCTGGGGAATGGCGCGGTGGGATCGGGATGGAGTTCGACGAAGTCGGCCATCAGCGCGTCGAACGGCGCGATCACCACTTCATTGAACAGTCCCGCCTTGTCGCCATAATAGCGGAACAGCAGGGTTTCGCTGACGTCGGCCAGACGCGCGATCTCCCGCGTGGTGGTGCCGCCATAGCCGCGCTCCGCGAACAATTGCCGCGCTGCGTCGCAGATGCGCTGGACCACATCCTCCCGCGTGCGCCGCCGCCGCCGCATGCGGCCGCCATCTTCGGCGGAGGCGGTTTCGTCTGTCAGGATTTTAGCGATTGCGCCCCTCCAAGATAATGTCGGCCGCGTTCCATGCCGACGCCATGATCGGCCCGTTGGTATTGGCCGAAACCATCATAGGCATGATCGATCCATCCATGACGCGCAAGCCGTCGACACCCTTCACGCGCAGTTTTTCGTCGAGCACCGCATCGTCGAAATCGCCCATGCGGCAGGTGCCGCAGGCGTGATAGCCCGCCTGGCCGATCTGGCGGAAGGCCGAGAGGATTTCATCGTCGGTCCGGAGCGATCGGGTCGGCTCGCGCTCCCCCGCGATCATCGGCGCGATGGCGGGACGGGACATCCAGTCGCGCAGATAGCGGTGCATCGCGACCGTGACCGCGCAATCATAGGGATCGGTCAGATAGCCCGCGCGGATCTTCGCCGGGGCCATGGGATCGGCCGCCGTGATCCGCACGGACCCTTCGCTGCGCGAGCGCAAGGGATAGCCGAACAGGGTGATGCTGTGCGCCGCATCCGCGACCATATTGCCCTTGGCGTCCGGCGCTGCGACGGCGGGGGAAAGCAATATCTCTATGTCGGGCGTCTCCGATTCCGGCAGCACGGTCGCGAAGGCGCCGACATTGCCGTAGCCCGCCGCCATCGGCCCGGTGCGGGTCAGATAATAGCGCAGCACGTTGCCGACCAGTTTCAGGCCGGCCAGTTCCTTGTTGTGGCTGTGCGGAACAGCAAGGTCATAGACCATGGAGAGCAGGCGGTGTTCCAGCATATGTTCGCCCACGCCGGGACTGTCCGCCACGACAGGAATGCCAAGGTCGCGCAGCAGCGCGGCCGCCCCGATGCCGGAGCGCTGAAGGATTTGCGGCGACATCAGCGCGCCCGCACTGACGATGATGTCGCGGCCGCTGGCGAAGTCCTGGGCAACGCCGTTCACATGGGCGCGGACGCCGGTTGCGCGCTGGCCGGTGAACAAGACCTTGTCGACGATCGCGCCGGTGACGATGCGCAGATTGGATCGGCCCCGCGCCCGTTTCAGAAAGGTCTGGGCCGCGCTCTGCCGCTTGCCCTTCCAGATGGTGCGCGGGGTATAGCCGACGCCTGCGCGACCCGACCGGTTGAGATCGTCGACGCGAGGGACGCCCATCTGTTCGCCCGCCGCGATGAAGGCTTCTGTCAGCGGATCGCGCATCGGCTCCACCGAGATGCGCAGCGGCCCGTTGCCCCCGCGCAGCGCGTCGCCGCCCAGCTCATGCCCCTCCATGGCGCGGAACGCCGCGCCGATCCGGTTCCATCCCCAGCCTTTCGCGCCCAGCGCTTCCCAGCCGTCATAATCTTCGGGCTGGCCGCGGAAATACATCATGCCGTTGACGGAAGAGGAGCCGCCCAGCATCTTGCCGCGTATCCAGGTTTCGGCGGGAATGCCCTCATGCCCTTCGGTCTGGAAATACCAGACATGGCGGGGGTCGGTGTAGAGCTTTGCAGCGCCGCGCGGCATGTGGATGAAGGGGTTGCGGTCCTCCGGCCCCGCCTCCAGCAGCAGCACGCCGTTAGCCGGATTTTCCGACAGGCGGTCGGCCAGCACGCATCCGGCGGAGCCGCCGCCGACGATGATATAATCATAGGTCATCAGAGCGCCGCCCGGATGGCATCGCCAATGATGGTGCGGCTGTCTTCCGCTATATCGATCGTGTCGAACATGCGGTTGTGGCAGATGCCGACCGCCAGCTTCAGGTCAGGGTCGGCCCAGCCGATATTGCCGCCCATGCCGGGATGGCACAGCGCCCGCATGTTGCGCGGTGCCGAGACGGGCGGGTTTTCCGCGCCGCCCAGCCAGAAGCCGGACCAGGCGATCGGCACCACCATGCCGAAGAAGACGGGATCGGCGTCCTCGAAATGCGGGCGCGGCGCGGCGAAGCTGGCGACCCGTTCCTCCGACAGCAGGCGGACGCCGTTGAACTGCCCGCCATTGGCCAGCATCGCCCAGAAGCGGGCGTTGCTCCGCGCGTTGAAGATGCCGCCGACCGCCGGAATGCAGGCGCGGCGCACATAGGGGCGTTCGAACGGATCGGGCATCAGGTCGACGATCAGGGGCTGCGCCTCCCGCATCATATTATTGTCCGGGGCGACATAGACGGCGGCGGCGTCCAGCCTGGCGATGCGGGGTTCGACGGCATCGGCTATGCCCATCCACAGATCGGCGGCGCCCAGCGGGTCCGCTATCTCCTCCTTGATGAACTGGCCGAAGGGGCGGCGTTTCGGATCGGTCCGGCGCACCACTTCGCCCACCATCCAGCCGAAGGTCATCGACTGGTAGGAGGAGCGGCTGCCGGCGGGATAGACCCCCTCCATCTCCGCGATGCGGCGGCACATCCAGTCCCAGTTGGTCATCAGTTCGGGCGTCACATCGGGCGGCATGCGCAGCACGCCAGACACATGGGAAAGGACGTGGCGGAGGGTGACGTCGCCCTTTCCGGCCTGAGCGAATTCGGGCCAGTAGGCGGCGACGGGCGCATCATATTCGACCAAGCCCCGCTCGGCCTGGATATGCAGGGCGGTGGCGGTCACCGCCTTCGACACGGAATAGACGTTGAACAGCGTGTCGCCGTCGACCGGCCTGCCCGTGGCGGCATCGGCAAGGCCCGCCCAGCAGTCGACAATCTGTTCCTCGCCCAGCCAGGCGCTGACCTGAATGCCGATTTCCCTGCCCTCCGCGACAAGCCGGTCCAGCACGTCCTGAACCGCGTCGTTGACCTTCGTCATCCTTCCAATCGCCTTTCCTGCTTGCCATGGCGTCGGCGCCAGTTATCAAGTATGTACTTGATAGCACGGAATAGGACGAGGGGAAGAGCGATGGGCGAGGCGTTCGACAATATCATAATGACGCAGGATGACGGGATCGTCGAATTGCGCATCCACCATCGCGGCGGCCCGGCCAAATGGGCGCTCTGGGGCGGGTTGCACAGGGAATTGGGCATCGCCTTCGCGCAGGTCGCCGCCGATCCCGACGCGCGCGTGCTGCTGATCACCGGCACGGGCGACAGCTTCTGCGCGGAGTTCGACATGGACTGCGACATGCCGCAAATGGGCGCGGCGACGTGGGACGTGATCTTCCGCGAGGGCAGGGCGCTGCTCAACAATCTGCTGGCGATCGAGATACCGGTGCTGGCTGCGGTCAACGGACCCGCCTTCATCCACGCGGAGATCGCGCTGCTGGCCGATGTCGTGCTGGCGGCCGAAGGGGCCGTCTTTGCGGACAGGCCGCACGCGCTGGCCGGCGTGGTGCCGGGCGACGGCGTGCACAGCATCTGGCCGATGCTGCTGGGGCCGAACCGCGGCCGTTATTTCCTGATGACGGGGCAGGAGATCGGCGCGGCCGAAGCCCTGTCGCTGGGCCTGGTGGGGGAGGTGCTGTCGCCCGAAGCCCTTATGCCCCGCGCGTGGGAACTGGCCCGCACGATTGCCGCGCGACCCGCCATTGCCAACCGCTATACCCGCATGCTGCTTACGCGTGAGATCAAGGGGCGGCTGGCCGCGGAACTGGATCAGGGACTGGCCATGGAGGGCATGGCGATCCTTGCGGGGATGCAGGGACAGGCGCGATGATCGCCGCACCGTGTCCATCGCCATTCAGTCCACGAAAAGAGGTGATCAGTCCCAGGCGACAGGCAGTTCGCGTTGTCCCCAATAGATCCAGCTATCGATCCGCTCGGGACTTCCCGTCAGACGCAGATCGGGCAGGCATTCGACCAGCTTCCGCAAGCCGACCTGCGCCTCCAGGCGGGCGATGGGCGCGCCCAGGCAGAAATGAACGCCATAGCCGAAGGACAGATGCCGCTTCACCTGGTTGAGCGGCCGATCCATGATGAAGCTGTCGGGATCGGGGAAGATGTCCGGATCGCGATTGGCCCCCATCATCGAGAACATGAGCTTGCTGCGTTCGGGCAGCTCCGCGCCATGCATCTGTACCGGGCACAGGCTGGTGCGGAAATGGGAATTGATCGGCGGGTCGAAGCGCAGGCTTTCCTCGATCACATTTTCCACCAGATGCGGCTCGGCCTTCAACCGCTCCCACCGTTCGGGGGCTTCCAGCAGCCGCCAGACCACATTGGTGAGCAGGCTGGTGGTCGTTTCCTGCCCTCCGGTCAACAGCGCGGTGCAGATCTGGAACAATTCCATGTCGTTGAAGCGCCGCCCCTCCACGCGGCTGACGAGACCGAGCGAGATATAGTCGAACGGCAGCACCGTTCCCCAATGTTCATGGGTCGGTTCATCGATGCCCGCGTCGCGCAACAATTGCCTGCGCGCTTCGATCAGGCCCATGAAATGTGGCTGGATTTCCGCGATGAGCGTCTGTTCGGCGTTCGGATTCCTGTCGTTGAACAGCAGCGACTGCAATTCATCCGCCCAGCGCTTGTAATCGGCATGGAGAGCCTGGTCGGCCCCCAGCATGAAACACATGGTCCGGGCAGGCAGCGGGAGGCAGAAGAGATCGTGGAAATTGCCCTGCTTGTCCGCCCGACTTTCCAGTCCGGAGACCAGATCTTCCGCAATCGCCTCGACCTCCGGCAGATAATAGCGCATGCGGGCCGGCGTCATCCCCCTGCGCAGGGCGGCGATATATTCGAGGTGGAAGGGGGGATCGGTCAATATCCCGAAATCGCTGAACGCTTCCCAATCCATGGGTGCATCGCCCCATTTGAACGACCATGTGGGATTGTCGGACAGGATCTTGTCGCGAATTTCCTTGTAATCGCTGGTGATGTAGAACTGATATTCCTCTCCCTTATAGTGATAAAAGGGACATTGGGCGGCAAGCGCCGAATAGGCGGGGCCAGGATTGCGGATCGTTTCCGGGTCCAAAGGATCGAAGACATGATCGACCGCAGTCTTCAGCCGCCGTTCCTTGGGCTCCTGTGTCTTCGCCCTGGTGATTTCAGTCATCCCATCCTCCGTCATGATGCCGGACGGAAGCATAAGGGGTGCTGTTCCGGGATTGAACGAAAAGTCCTTTAGGGGCCTAACTATCGGTGGAGTCCTCCGGGCGGTCATTGGTGGGACAGCGCTTAGTCCTTGTGTCGAGGATAGCGGCCCATCATCAGGTAAACGCAGCCCGCCGCCATGAAGCTGGGCAGGACGAACAGGCTGGAAGCGGCCGGGATTTGATTTAACATAAGATATATTATCGTACTTCCGTGGATTTTGGCGTTGCTTCCTTCCTCCTCCATCGGCCGTGCAGGTATCGCTTATCTGAAATGTGGCGCGGTGCGGGACGAGACGGCTTGGCACATGGGCGGCCATAAGTCAGGCTTCCGTGCTGACAGGATGCAATGGCCGCGATGCAGGCTTTGCGATCGAACTGCTCAATCAGATCACAGGCCCGAAGGCCAAGTTGAGAGGAAGCATTCATGCCCGACTATGATCTCATCATCCGGGGGGGTAGCATATATGACGGCAGCGGCGGAGAGCCGTTCGTTGCGGATGTCGCCGTCAGGGACGGGTTGATCGCGGCGGTGGGCGATGTCCGGGGCGTCGCGCGGGAAGAGATCGACGCCGCCGGCCGCATCGTCACGCCGGGTTTCGTCGACGTGCATACCCATTATGACGGGCAGATCACCTGGGAGAACAGGTTGGCCCCCTCCTCCGATCACGGTGTGACGACGGTGGTCATGGGCAATTGCGGCGTCGGCTTCGCTCCCTCGCGTCCCGAGCATCGCAGGTTGATGATCAAGCTGATGGAAGGCGTAGAGGACATTCCCGAAGTCGTCATGGCCGAAGGCGTGCCGTTCAACTGGGAAACCTTCCCCGAATATCTGGATGCGCTGGAGAAGCGCGAAAGCGACATCGATTTCGCCGCGCAATTGCCGCACAGTCCTCTGCGCGTCTATGTGATGGGCGAACGCGGCGCCAATCTGGAACCGCCGACGCCAGAGGATCTGGCGGAAATGCGCCGCCTTACTGCGGAGGCGATCCACGCCGGCGCCATTGGCGTCACCACGTCGCGCAGCTATGCGCACCAGTTCCGCGACGGTCGCCCCGCCCCCTCGGTCAAGAGCGAGGACCAGGAAGTGCTGGCGCTGGCCGAGGGCCTGCGCGACGCCGGCAAGGGCGTGTTCCAGATGGTGCCCAGCTATGACGTGACGGCGGCCGAGCGCATGGACCTGCTGGACGACATCGCGCGGACGTCGGGCCGCCCGGTTTCCTTCACCTTCATGCAGACGCCCAAGGGCGAAGGCGACTGGCAGGAAATGGTCGCCCGGCTGGAGGCCTCCAAACATAAAGGCCTGGAAGTGCGCGGCCAGATCATCCCGCGTCCGACCGGCGCGCTGCTGGGCCTTGAACTGTCCATGCATCCCTTCTCCTTCAACCCCAGCTTCCGCGCTATCGACCATCTGCCGCTGGAGGAGAAGGTGGAACGGATGCGCGAGCCGGCCTTCCGCAAGAAGCTGATCGCGGAGGAGCCGGACGATCCGCAGGCCTTCTTCATCTATGTCATCTCCGATCTCGACGCCATGTTCGTGCTCGGCAATCCGCCGAACTACAATCCCCGCAGCGACGAAAGCATCGGCGCCCGCGCCCGCGCCATGGGCGTCGATCCCAAGGAATTGATCTATGACGCGCTGCTTCAGCGCGACGGGCGGGAAGTGCTTTATCGTCCTCTCGGCAATTCGGAAGGCGAGAAGTTCGAAAGCTCCGGCCGCAACCTGGTGAAGAACGACAGGACCTTCCCGGCGCTGGGGGATGGCGGCGCGCATTACAGCATGATCTGCGACGCAGCCTATACCACCTACTTCCTGACCTATTGGGTGCGCGACGCCAAGGGCGACAGGAAGGTCGACCTGCCCTACGCCGTGCGCAAGCTGACCTATGAGCCGGCCCATGCCGTCGGTCTGCACGACCGCGGCCTGATCAGGCCGGGGTACAAGGCGGACCTCAACATCATCGACATGGAGAGGCTGCACCTCTACGCCCCGCATGTCGTCTACAATCTGCCAACGGGCGGCCGCCGCCTGCAACAGCGCGCGGACGGCTATGACGCGACGATCGTGAGCGGGGTGGTCACCTATCGCAACGGCCGCTCCACGGGCGCCCTGCCCGGCCGCCTCGTGCGCGGGGGCAAGGAAGCGCCGGAAACCGCGCCCGAAAAGAGCCTGCAACCGGCCTGAGGGATCAGGGCGGGCGAAGCGGACCGCCGCTTCGTTCGCCCATGCACCGACAGCGCAGAGGGATTGCCATGACCGAACTCACGCCCGACCTCATCGCCTTCCTTCAGGAGATGAAGGACCGCACCGCCATCCACGACTGCCTGCTGCGCTATACGCGCGGCGTCGACCGGCACGACCGCGAACTGATGCTGTCGGCCTATTGGCCCGACGCTTTCGACGATCACGGCGTTGCGGAAGGCTATGCCGCCGATTTCGTCGACTGGGCGATCGGATGGCATGGCGAATTCCAGACCAGGCATCATCACGCGATCAGCAACCACACGGTCGAGATCGACGGCGACACGGCGCATGGGGAAACCTATTATACTTTCTGGGGCGAGAATAAGGGCGCACCGCCCCAGCTCAGCTTCGGCCGCTATGTGGACCGGTTCGAAAGGCGCAACGGCGAGTGGCGCATTGCCGACAGGGTCTGCGTCAATGAAATGACGGCGACGCTGACGGCGGCCGAAATTCCCGACGAATGGAAGGCGCGCATCTTCAGCACAGGCCCCAACCGGCGCGACAAGAGCGACATCTCCTATGTCCGGCCGCTGGTGCGCAAGGCCGCGGCGGGCTGATTTGCCCGCTCCACTTGCCGAATATATGGATATGACAGGTTCAACATCTGACCAGAGGATATTGCATGACCGCACGAACTGTCGTCGTCACCGGCGCTTTCGGGATATTGGGCGGCGCCGTCGCTTCTGCCTTCGCGGCAGCAGGAGACAGGGTGGCGCGGGTCGATTACGCCCCTGCCCCGGCGGAGACTCCGGCGGGCTGCTTCGACATGGGCGGCGTCGATCTGACCGACTTCTCCGCAACGCAGAAGCTGGTGGCGGACATCGTGGAAGCGCTGGGATCGATCGACGTGCTGGTCAATGTCGCGGGCGGCTTCATATGGGAGACGCTGGCCGATGGAGGCAGCGCCACATGGAACCGCATGTTCGCGATGAATGCGACCACATGCGTCAACATGACGAAGGCGGTCCTGCCGGAACTGGAGAAGGCGGCGCAAGCCCGCATCGTCAACATCGGCGCGGGGGGCGCCGTCGTCGCCGCCGCGGGCATGGGCGGCTATGCCGCATCGAAAATGGCCGTGCATAAATTGACCGAGAGCCTGGCGGCCGAACTGGCGGGCAAGGACATCACGGTGAACGCGATCCTGCCCAGCATTATCGACACGCCGACCAATCGCGCCGACATGCCGGATGCCGACTTCAGCCAATGGGTGCAACCGGCCGCGATTGCCGAGGTCATCCAGTTCCTTGCCTCGCCGGCGGCACGCGCCGTCAGTGGAGCGTTGATTCCGGTGACGAAGGGCGGTTGAACGTCCCCGCCCTGCCGCAAAGGAAGCGGCAAGCGGGCGCGATCGCCCGCTTGGCCGTCAAATGATTTCGAACAGCGCGGCGGCGCCCATGCCGCCGCCGATGCACATGGTGACGACGGCGTTCTTCGCGCCCAGCCGCTTGCCGGCCAGCAGGGCATGGCCGGTCATGCGCGATCCGGTCATGCCGAACGGGTGTCCGATCGAAATGGCGCCGCCGTCGACATTGACCCTGGCCCGGTCGATGCCCAGCCGGTCGATGCAGTAGAGCGCCTGGCTGGCATAAGCCTCGTTCAGTTCCCAAATGTCGATGTCGGATACCGAAAGCCCGGCCCGGTCGAGCAGCTTCGGCACGGCGAAGACCGGCCCGATGCCCATTTCGTCCGGCTCGCATCCAGCCACCTGCATGCCCTTGTAGAGACCCAGGATCGGCAGACCGCGGCGTGCCGCTTCGTCCGCGTCCATGATGACGCAGGCGCTGGAGCCGTCCGACAACTGGCTGCAATTGCCCGCCGTCACCGAACCACCTTCGAACAAGGGCTTCAGCTTGGCGAGCCCCTCCATGTCCGTGCCGGGCCGGTTGCATTCGTCCTGCGTCAGCGTGACCTTTTCCTGACCCGTGACGGCCAGCGCCTTGTCCACGACATTCTTCGTCGTGGCGACCGGCACGATCTCCTCGTCGAACCAGCCTTTGTCCTGGGCTTTCGCGGTGCGAGACTGGCTCGTCACGGCGAATGCATCCTGCGCTTCGCGGCTGATGCCGTAGCGGCGGGCCACGATGTCGCCGGTCAGGTTCATCGCCATGTAGATTTCGGGCTTATGGTCCAGCAGCCATTCGTCCTTGCTGCGAAATAGGTTGCGATGCGGGTCGACCAGGCTGACGGTTTCCACGCCGCCGGCCACATAGACGCCCCCCTCCCCGCTGCGGATGCGCTGCGCGGCGATGGCGATGGTCTGGAGGCCGGAGGAGCATTTTCGATCCAGCGTCATGCCGCACACGCTGATCGGCAGGCCCGCGCGCAACGCAGCCTGGCGCGCGACGTTGGAACCCACAGCGCCTTCGCACCGCGCCGATCCCAGCAGGACGTCATCGATCTCCGCCGGATCGATTCCGGCACGTTCCACGGCGGCGCGGATGGAGTGCGCCGCCAGCGTCGCGCCATGGATATTGTTGAGAGCGCCCCGGTGCGCCTTTCCGATCGGCGTGCGCGCGGTGGCGACGATGGCCGCATCCTTCATGCTTCGAAATCTCCCGTCAGAAGCTGGGGCGCAGATAGGGGCTGATGGCGCGGCTTTCCATAAAGGCGCTTGCCTCATCACGTCTTTGATGAAGCCGCGCGCCATTCTTGACCCGGACCATGCCGGTCCACAAAGCAGGTTTGACAAGAAACAGGGAGCGCTCCCCATGACCATCATCGTCGAAAAGCAGGGTCCGGTCGCGATCGTGAAGCTTGACCGCCCGCAGACCAAGAATGCGATCACCCAGGAGATGCGCGGCCAGCTATATGGCGCGTTCGAGGACATCGCGATGGATCAGGACGTGCGCGCGGTCATCCTGACCGGAGCAGGTGGCGACTTCTGTTCGGGCATGGACGTATCGGGCATGCGCAAGGGCGGCGTCACCGGATCGATGGACCGGATGTACACGCTCAACCGCATCGCGAAGGCCATATATTCGCTCAAGAAGCCGACCATTGCAGCCGTGCCGGGCATATGCGTGGGTGTGGGCTTTTCCTACGCGCTGGCCTGCGACATCGTGCTGGCGGGCGAACAGGCCCGCTTTGCCGCGATATTCCGCAACATCGCATTGGCGCCCGATGGCGGCCTTGTCTGGCACCTGCGCCAGTCGCTGGGCGTGCAGAAGGCCAAGGAACTGGTCTATTCGGGCCGCATCATCCGTGCCGACGAAGCGGTGGCCATGGGCATCGCTTATGAGAAGGTCGCCCAGGATGCATTGATGGACCGGGCGATGGAACTGGCGGAAAGCTTCGCGTCCGGCCCCAGCATCGCCATGGGCATGGCAAAGCGCCAGTTCGATCTGAGCTGGAACAACGGGTTCGAGCAATATCTGGAGCTGGAGGCCGCGATCCAGCCGCTGATGAGCCGCACCGAAGACCATGAGGAAGGCCTGGCCGCCTTCCGCGAAAAGCGCAAGCCGCTGTTCCGGGGCGAGTGACGCGGATGCTCCAGCCCGAAGCGGAATGGCGCGCGCATCTGGCCGAGGGTCGTTTCATGATCCAGCGCAGCCGGTCGACCGGCGGCCATGTTTTCTACCCCCGCGTCATGGAGCCGGGCACGGGCGCGGAGGATCTGGAATGGGTGAGCGCATCCGGGGCTGGAACGGTGCATGCCGTCACCATCGTGCGCAAGAAGGACCCGGCCGACAGCTACAGCGTCGTTCTGGTCGACCTGGCCGAAGGACCGCGCCTCATGAGCCGCGTCGATGGCGTGCCGGTCGATGACATCCATATCGGCATGGCCGTCAGGGCCAGCATCATCCAGGAGGGGGACAAGCCTTTGCTCGTCTTCGTGCCCGCATGAGCATGGGCAATGGATTTCCGCGCGGGCGCGCCGCGATCGTGGGCGCGTCGACCTATGGCATCGGCCAATGCCCCGGCCTGTCCGCCGTGGACATGGCGGCGAAGGCCGCGCTGCTGGCGCTGGCCGATGCGGGCATTGCCCTGTCGGAAGTGGATGCGCTCTACACCTCCGCGCCCTATGAGGCGCTGGGCGGCATGGAACTGGCCGAATATCTGGGCCTGACGCCGAAGGTCACTGACTGCAACCGCACCGGAGGTTCGGCTTTCGAGGTCTATGTGCAGCAGGCGGCGCTCGCGCTGGAGGCGGGGCTGATCGACTGCGCGCTGATCGCCTATGGCTCCAACCCGGCGAGCAACCCGCCGCCCGGCGTCGGCATGACGCGCCAGAGCCCGTGGGAAGCGCCGTACAAGCCGCTCGCTCCCCTCTCCTCCTATGCGCTGGCGGCGAGCCGGCACATGCATCTCTACGGCACTACCCGCGAGCAACTGGCCGAAGTGGCGGTGGCGGCGCGGCAATGGGCTCAATTGAATCCGGAAGCGGCGGTGCGCGATCCGCTGAGCATCGAGGATGTGCTGAAGGCGCGGATGGTGTCCGATCCGCTGACCGTGCGCGATTGCTGCCTGTTCAACGACGGCGCGGCCGCCGTGGTGATGGTGCGCGCCGACCGGGCGAAGGATTGCGCCAGGGCGCCGGTCCATGTGCTGGGCGCGGCCCATGCCGTCACCCATCGCGAAATCAGCTCCATGCCCGACCTCACCGTGACGGGGGCGGCGATTTCCGGTTCGCAGGCCTTTGCGCAGGCCGGGGTCAAGCCCGCCGACATGGACGTGGCGATGCTCTATGATGCGTTCACCATCACGCCCATCCTGTTCCTGGAGGATCTGGGTTTCTGCCCCAAGGGGGAAGGCGGACGCTTCGTCTCAGGCGGCCATGTCGCGCCGGGCGGCGGGTTGGCGCTCAACACTAATGGCGGCGGCCTGTCCTGCGTGCATCCGGGCATGTATGGCCTGTTCCTGCTGGTGGAAGCCACGCGTCAGCTTCGCGGCGAATGCGGCGAACGGCAGGTCCAGGATGCCCGTCTTGCCGTGGCGCATGGCAATGGCGGCGTGTTGTCAAGCGAAGCGACGGTCGTGCTGGGAACCGCCGAAACCGTATAGCAGGGCGGAATCGGCGCGCCCTGCCCTCCTTCAGGCGGGTGCGCTCAACACCAGCCGCGCCAGTTTCTCGACATCGGTGAGCAGTGTCTCCATCTCAAGCGCGGGCTGCTCCTCGCCAAAGCCATGCTTGTCGAACAGCGCCACCGCATTCCACATCATCGCCCCCGCCAGCGCAATGCGGGCCCGGCCCAGTTGCGGCGGCAGCCAGGCCAGCGCGGCGTGTAACCGCTCCAGCAGGGCCGCGATGCTGGGTGCGCCGGGCCGCGGGATGCGCGCATCGAACGGATCGCTGAGCAGACCCGCCGCGCTCATGTGCATCATGAACCGGATATGGGCGTGCGGCGTCTGTTCATCATCGAGGAGGAAATAGGGCCGCATCATGCAGCGCCAGGCGGTGAAGGCGTCAACATCCTCCAGCGAGGGGCCGCTTTCCCGGATCATCCGTGCGCGCTCCGCCTCCGTATCGCGAAGCCGCATGTCGATGACGGCGCGCAGCAGTTCCTCCACGCTGCCGAAATGATAGCTGACGGCGGCGGTGTTCTTCTGCCCGGCGGCAATCGCGACGGCGCGCAGCGTCGCCACGCCGATCCCCGATTGAGCCACCAATGTCTCTGCCGCGAGGCAAAGCTGCCGGCGGGTGGTTTCGCTGCGGGAAGTGGAGGCCATGGCGATGCTTGTAGCTGGCCCGCAAAGGATGGCCAGACCTCATATTAAAGCATTTGCTTTATTTTTGTCGGAGCTTATGATGCCTCCCAGGAAATTGAGAGGATTCCCCCATGATCATCAGCGCCATGCCCGCTCCCTTCGGCGCCACCGTCGAAGGCGTCGACCTTTCCGTCCCCCAGAGCGACGAGACCTTGCGCGCCTTGATCGCGGCGCTGCACGAACATCAAATTCTCGCGATACGCGGGCAGCGGCTGTCGGATGCCGATTATGTCGCCTTTGGCCATCAATGGGGCGACCCGCTGATGTTCCACCTGCCGTCGCACAGGAAGGATGATTTTCCGGAGATGATCCGGATCACCAATGCCGCCGCCACGCCCGAGCGCTATCGCGACGGTGCCAAATTCTGGCATCAGGACAGCAGCTATGAAGCGGTGCCCGCCAGCGTGACCATGCTCTATGGTGTGGAAACGCCCGATGAAGGCGGCGAAACGCTGATCGCCAGCACGGTCATGGCCTATGATGCGCTGGACGAGGACATGAAGGCCAGGATCGACGGGCTCACCGGATTGCATTGCCTGGGCGGGTCCCCGGCCCTGCCGGGCGAGAAGATTCCCTTCATTCCGGAAAATACCGCACAGCACGGCATTGTTTCGCATCCGTTGGTGATGCGTCATCCGGTGACGGGACGAAAGGCGCTCTATCTGTCCGGTTCGGCCTTCGGCGCGGAGGGGCTGGACGTTGACGAGGGGCGCGCGCTGATCGACCGGTTGCGCGCCCATTGCACCCAGCCCCGGTTCGTCACGCGCTACAAGGTCGAGGCCGGCGACATCTTCCTGTGGGACAATTTCCAGGTGCTGCACAGCGCCACGCCGATCGAATATTCCGACGAACCCGGCAAGCGGCGGCTGCTCTACCGGATCAGCACCAAGGGCACGCCCGCGCTGTGCAGGCCGGCCGATCTGGCGGCCTGATAGCTCAGCTGGGGTCGAGGCGCCAGTCGATCCGATCGGTCAGGAAGGCGAGCGCGGCCTGCACATGCGGCAGGGCGACACGATCCGGCGCGCCCATCAGCACGACAGGCAGCCGGGGCCAGTTCGCCTCCGGCAGCAGCGGGATCAGGCGACCGGCGCGGATATGGTCGCGGGCCAGCATTTCCAGCGTCTGGCCGACGCCCAGACCGGCGAGGGTTGCGGACAATATCGCCGCGCCGTCGTTGAAGGTGAAGGCCGTCGGCGGCCGCACGCGGACGGTGCGGTCGCCGTGCCGCAATTGAAGCGGATTGCCGCCCGGCATTTCCACGCTGGCATAGAGTATGGCGCGATGCTGCGTCAGGTCATCGGCTTCCGACGGCTGGCCGTGCTGTGCGATATAGTCAGGCGATGCCAGGCAGATCAGCCTTGTCGTGCCGAGCGTCATGGTCTTCCATCCCGTGGGCGGCGCTTCGCCTGCGCGGATGACCAGGTCGAAGCCGTCGACGCGAAAGAAAGTCCCTCGATCGCCTAGCGTCAGGTCGAGGATCAGCTGCGGATGGGCCCGTTGGAATTCGGCCAGTGCTGGCATGATGAACGCCTGCCCCATGGAGGCCGGGGCATCCAGCCGCACGCGCCCCGCTATGCCTGCCCCCGGCCGCACCGCCATGTCGGCCGTGGCCACGGCGTCCAGCGCAGCCTGTGCATAGGTCAGATAATGACCCCCTTCGGCGGTCAGGTCGACGCGGCGCGTCGAGCGGTTGAACAGCCGCACGCCCAGATGTTCCTCCAGCCGCCTGACATGCAGGGTGACCATGGGCGTCGAGATGTTGAGGCGCAGCGCGGCGCGGGTGAAGGAACCGGCCTCAGCCACGGCGACGAAGGCCTCCATCGCGGTCAGTCGATCCATCTTCTGCTCCTGCCGCGGTCAGCGACGATCCAGAGCCGCAGGCGGACCGGAATAGGGAAATGCAAGGAAGCGTTCGGCAAGGCTGTGGAAGTTCCGGATGGTCGAGCCGTGCATCCTACATCGGAATGCCGCGCGGCATAGGCTTCCTCCCCATCTCATCGGCCTTTTGATGTCTGCCGCGGCGTCCTTGCCGCATTGCATGCAACCCTGCAACAACATGATCCGGAGAGGAGTCCTGGATGAGCGGTTTTCTGGACGAACGCGCCAATCTGGCCGGCAAAGTGGCGGCCGTCATCGGCGGCGGGGGCGGCATTGGGGCAGGCATATCGCTGGCGCTGGCCAAGGCGGGGGTGGACCTTGCGATCTGCGACATCGATGCGGCTGCGCTGGCGGGGACGGAGGAAGCGGTCAGGTCCATGGGCCGCCAGGTCACGGCCATGGTCGTCGATGCCACCGACGAAGCCGCGCTCGACGCCTTTTACGACGAGGTCGAACGCGCTTGCCCACGTCTCGACATAGTGGTGAACGTGGCAGGCGGAACGAAGCGGCAATTGCTGTCCGAAGCCAGCCGGGCCGACATCGCCCGGGACATCCATCGCAACTATGGCTATGTCGTCCAGTCGGTGCAGCGCGCCGTGCCGCTGATCAAGCGTTCCGGCGATGGCGGCAGCATCGTCAATTTCACCACCATAGAGGCGCATCGCGGCGCCGCCAGCTTTTCGGTCTATGCGGGCGCCAAGGCGGCGACGACGAACTTCACCCGTTCGATGGCGGTGGAACTGGGCAAGGACAGGATCCGCGTCAGTTGCATCGCGCCGGACACGACATTGAGCCGGGGCAATATGGCCGCCATGCCCCCCTCCTTCGCGGAGGGTTTTGCCAGGCTGCCCGCTCACGCCCAGGGCAAGGGCCTGGAAATGTACATCCCAAGGGGCGAGCAGCCGCCGGTCGATGCGCTGGCCGATGCCGTGCTGTTCCTGGGTTCGGACCTGTCCACCTTCGTGTCGGGCATGACGCTGCATGTCGACGGCGGCACCATGGCGGCGGCGGGCATGCTGGACTGGCCCTTTGGCGACGGTTTCGTGCCGACGCCGCTCGCAGGCACGCTGGCGCGCCTCTACCGCGATGGAGATGAGGCATGATCCTCTATGCCGTCACCCTTTCGCCCTTCGCCGCCCGCGTGCGGCTGGCGCTGCGCGTCAAGACGCTGGACTATGCCATGCAGCCTCCGCCGGGCGGCGGCACGCGGTCGCCCGAATTTCTGGCGATCAATCCGATCGGGAAATTGCCGGTGCTGGTGACGGACGACGGGCTGGCGATTGCCGAATCGGAGACCATCATCGACTATCTGGACGAGCGCTTCCCTGCTCCATCCCTATTGCCCGCCGATACGGGCGAACGGGTGCGGATGCGCAACATCATCCGTAGTTTCGAACTCTATGCCACGCCTGCCATGTCGCGTTTGTTCAAGCAGATGGACCCTGTGACCCGCGACGAGGCGACGGTCGCGGCCGAGATCGCCAATTGGCGCAACGGGCTGGCGCTCACCGACCGGTTCACGGCAGACGCCCCTTTCGCAGCGGGCGGCGCCATCAGCAAGGCGGACTGCATATTGCTGCCCAGCCTGTTGCTGTGCGAGGTGGTGGCCCAAATCTTCGGCCTCGACGATCCTCTCGCGGACTGCCCCAATCTGGCGGGCTATCGGGCGAAAGCGCGCCGGCATCCGGACATGGGCGCGATCTGGACGGAGACGGCGGACGCGCTCGCGGCCATGAGAGCGGGAAAATGATCCGC
Source organism: Sphingobium sp. SA916 (assembly GCF_002894065.1). Lineage (NCBI taxonomy): Bacteria > Pseudomonadati > Pseudomonadota > Alphaproteobacteria > Sphingomonadales > Sphingobiaceae > Sphingobium > Sphingobium sp. SA916. Next base: position 45,972 of record NZ_LXYF01000003.1, on the reverse strand, counting down.
CGAAAGACGAGACGTCCCCAGAACCGCATTTCGGCTCTCAGGTGAAGAGGTCGGCCGCCGCCAGCCGGTCGGCGATGAAGCGGGAAAAACGCGCTGCATCCGCACCATTGATCACGCGATGATCATAGCTGAGCGACAGAGGCAGCATCTGCCGCCACGCAATCCCGCCGTCATCCCCCGGGACCGGCACCGGCCGGGCGCGCGTGACGCCCAGAATGGCGACTTCGGGCGCGTTGACGATTGGCGTGAAGCCGGTCCCGCCGATATGGCCCAATGATGTCAGGGTGATGCAGCCGCCGGACATTTCCGCCATCGACAGGCCCTTGGTCCGCGCCTTGTCCGAAAGGGCGGCAACCTCCTCCGCGATCTGCGTCGCGGATTTGCGGTCGCAGTCCCGGATGACCGGCACCAGCAGGCCGCCCGGCGTGTCCACCGCCACGCCGACATGCACATATTTCTTGAGCGTCAGCATGCCGCTCGCCGGATCGAGCGAGGCGTTGAATTGCGGAAAGGCGGCCAGGCCGTCGGCCAGCGCCTTCACCAGCAGCGGCACGGCGGTCAGCTTCGTGCCGCCCGCCGCGTTATGCGCCTTGCGCCGTTCCTCCAATTGCGTGATGTCCGCATCGTCCTGATGGGTGACGTGCGGAATGGCGACCCAGTTGCGGCCCAGAAAGGCCGCGACGAATTTCTGGATCTTGCTGAGGGGCCGTTGCTCGACCTCTCCAAAGACTGAGAAGTCGCCCGTGGGCCAGGGGGCCAGACCTGCCAGGAGATCGCTCATATGCGCTCAGGCCCCGTTGGCTTGAGGAATGTGAAGCGCGGGCTTTCCATGTCGATGGAATCCGTCAGCCGCATGGCCGGCGCCGCCGCGAACACGCTATTCAGCAGGGCTGCGGGATCGTTCGTCTCAACCTCATAATCGGCAACGAACAGGCCGGTTTCGGTTCCGGTCATGTCCAGTTCCCTGTAGCGGGTACAGGACAGGATGCCCGGCAACCGGCACATCTCTACCGAGTGGACCTCATCATACCAGCGGTCATATTCGGCCTCGCGCCCGGCCACCGCGCGCGAGGTGACATGCAGGATGTAGCGCATCGGGCTTAGCCGATGGTCGCCAGAAGGGTGCCGACCTCATAGGTTTCCCCGATCTGGGCGATGATCCTGAGGGTGCCGCTGGCGGGGCTTTCCACTTCCTGCGTCGATTTTTCCGATTCCAGCGCATAGAGCGGCTGGCCTTCGACGGCCTGGCCGCCATCTTCCACCAGCCATTCGGCCAGCGTGCCTTCATTCATGGAAAAGCCGATCTTGGGCAGCAATACTTCAACAGCCATTGGGAACTCCCTGAGCGATATTAGGATTTGACGAGGGCCTCTGCCGCCGCGACGATGTCGGCGGTTTGCGGGGCGAAGGCGGTTTCCAGCGGTTTGGAGAAGGGAACCGGGCAGAAAGCGCCGCCCAGCCGCCGGACCGGGGCCTTGAGCCTGCCGAACAGTTCCTCGTTCAGCACCGCCGCGATCTCCGCGCCGGCGCCGAAGGGCGTCACCGCCTCATGCACGATGATGGCGCGGCCGGTCCTGGCGACCGACTTCACCACCGTTTCCCTGTCCCACGGCGCGATGGTGCGCAGGTCGATGAGTTCGGCGGAGATGCCCGCTTCCTTCAGCTTGGCGACGGCGGGCATCGCCTCCTGGATCATGCGGGCGTAGGCGATGATGGTGACGTCGCTGCCCTCGCTCAGCACATTCGCCTTGCCGATGGGCACGCGATGGCCCTTTTCCGGCGCTTCGGCGGGCGACCAGTAGGTGGGCAGATTCTCGATGAACAGCACCGGATCGGGATCGTCGATGGCGCTGCGCATCAGGCCATAGGCGTCCTTCGGGCTGGAGGGCGCGACCACCTTGATCCCCGCCGTATGCGCGAACCAGGCTTCCAGATAGTCGCAATGCTGCCCGCCGCTGGCGAAACCCGTCCCGGTCATGGTGCGGATGACGATGGGCACATGGGTCTGCCCGCCCGACATGAAGCGCAGCTTCGCCGCATGGTTGACGATCATGTCCATCGCCACGGTCGTGAAGTTCATCAGCATGATCTCGGCAATGGGCTTGAAGCCCACCAGACTGGCGCCGATGGCCGCGCCGATGATCGCCTGTTCGGAAATGGGCGTGGAGCGCACGCGATGCTCGCCAAAGCGCGACGACAGCCCCTTGGTGACGCCGCAGACGCCGCCTTCCTCCGGATCGGCCAGGTCTTCGCCCAGCGCGATGACATTCTCATCCTCCTCCATGGCGTCCGCGATGGCGGCGTTGATGCCCTGGAGGATATTCGCCTTGGCGGCCTTCACAATATTTGCGGGGGTCATCGGGGTCTCGGCGTTCATCAGGCCATCTCCTCCGCGAACACGTCGCGCTTCAGTTCCTCCACGCCGGGGAAGTCGCTTGCCAGCGCGAATTCGACCGCTTCGTCGATCTCCTTCTCTATGGCGGCTTCCATTTCGGCCAATTGCTCCTCCGTCGCGACGCCGGTTTCGATGAGCTGCGCGCGGAAGCGCGGGACGGGATCGTTCGCCATCGCATCGGCCTTGCGCGCCTTGTCCATATAGGCGTCGGCATCGCCGAAGACGTGGCCGAAGAAGCGATAGGTCATCGCCTCGATCAACGTCGGCCCCTCTCCGGCGCGGGCGCGGGCGATCGCCTCCTGCGCCACGGCGTACATTTCGAAGGGATCGTTGCCGTCCACCCGCACGCCCGGCATGCCATAAGCGGCGGCGCGATCCGCGACCTTGACGTTGCTGGTCTTGTCATAGGCGGTGTGCTCGCCCCATTCATTGTTCTGGCATACGAAGATCACCGGCAGCTTCCAGACGGCGGCCAGATTGAGCGATTCATGGAAGGCGCCGATATTGGCGGCACCGTCCCCGAAGGAGGCGACCGTCACGCGCCCATCGCCGCGCAGCTGCGATCCCCAGGCAAGGCCGTTGGCGATGGGCATGGTCGACCCGACGATGCCGGTCGTCACCATGATGCCCTTGGCGGGATAGGTGACGTGCATCGGCCCGCCCTTCCCCTTGCAGGTGCCGGTGGTGCGGCCGGCGACCTCCGCCCACAGATCTCTGAGCGGCAGGCCCTTGGCTAGCTGGTCGTGGCTGCCGCGATAGATGGTGCAGATATAATCCTCATCCGTCAGATTGACCGAAATGGCGCTGGGGATCACCTCCTGACCGCGCGGGCTGTAATAGGGCATGACCAGCCGCCCGTTCATGATGACCTTGCGCGACCGTTCGTCATTCGCCTTGATCAGCGCCATGCGGCGGTAGATCTCTAACTGGGTCGCCGCATCGGGGGTTGCCCTGTTGCTCATTTCAGACGTCCTTTCGAAAGGCCGGATTTTCGCTATACGCCGTCCAGCATCTGCCATGTTTTGGCGGGCAGGAAAGCCCCGCCCCTGCCATATCGCAATTGTGAAGGATGAGGCGGCGTCCCTATTCCGGCCGGGGACGGCGGGCGCGAAGCTCTATCCGCCCCTTGCCGAACGGCGCGTCGCGATTGGCAAGCGCTTCCTTCAATCCCTTTTCCGCCATGTCCTTGCGGAACCGGCTGCGGCGCGGGCCGGTGCTGAGATGGGCGCGGGCGTCGAGTTCGGCGGCATAGCGCAGGGATTGTTTCGCCCCCGCCAGCTCCATCTGCGCATTGACGACGCGCTTGTGCGTGGCGAGTATTTCCGCGTCGACGCTGCCGATGCGGCGCACCATCTCATCCGCCTCGAAATCCAGTTCCTCGGCCGGATAGGCGTCCAGCACCATGCCGATGCGCGCCGCGTCGATGCCGCTGATCGTGTCGCCGGTGAACAGCATGCGCTTGGTCCACTGCGGACCGCAATGATAGAACCACAGGTTCGTCGGCGGCGTGCCGTTGGCGCGGGCGGCGGGGAAGCCGATCTTCGCGTCGTCGGCGGCAAGCACGATGTCGCAGGAGAAAGCGAGGTCGGTGCCGCCCGCCAGACAATTGCCGTGCACCTTCGCCACGATCGGCTTGTGCAGGTCCAGCATGATGGAGGTCAGCTCCTGCTGCCGCTCCAGATTCCAGATGTCGTCGTCGATGGTCCCCGCGCGGCTGCGATAGGCGGCGGGATCATAGTCCGTCGCCGCGTCGGCCGCGCCGCCATAGCTGTCCGTCAGGTCGTAGCCAGCGCAGAAATCCCTGCCCTCGCCCGAAAGCAGGATGACATTGGCGTCCCGCCGGTCGTCCGCTTCCAGCAGCGCCTGATGCAATTCCTTCAGCATCTGGCCCGACAGGGCGTTGCGCTTTTCGGGGCGGTTCAGGGTGATGCGGGCCACATTGTCGCGCACCGCGAAGCTGATGCAGTCCGTCGATTTCAGCCATTTCATGCCCATGTTCCGCTCTCCAAATCCCTATCGCGCCAGCATAGCGCGCCCCGTGCCGCGCTGGCGAGGCTGGCCCCGCCGCCTATCGGCCATGTGATCCTTGCACCCTCTCCGTCTTGCCCCGTCCGGGTGGAGGGGGCAGTCCTGCCGCTTATGCAAAATGCAAAGGCGAGGATGGCGGACGTGCCGGCGGGCTTTCACCGGCTCGACCGGATGGATGATGTGATGGGCGGCTTCGACCCGGTTTACATCCGCCGGGAAGCGGACGGCCATGTGACGCTGGGCTTTCATGTCGGACAGCAGCACTGCAACCCGCGCGGCCATTGTCATGGCGGCACCTGGGCCACGATGGCCGATGTGGTCATGGGCGTGAATGTCGGCTTCGTGACAGGACTGAGCGGGCCCACCATTTCGATGAGCATCGACTTCCTGGGCGCGGCGGCGGAAGGCCAATGGGTGGAAGGACGGGCGGAGGTTCTGCGCTGGACGCCCAACCTTGGCTTCGCGCAATGCCGCTTCAGCGCGGACGGCGAGGTAGCGCTGCGCGCCAATGCGGTCTTCCGCCGCAAATTCCCGCCCCATCGCGACTTTGAATCGCTGATCGCGCGGTCGTCGGAACAGAATGGATAAGGAGAGCATCATGGGCCGTCTGTCAGGCAAGGTCGCTGTGATCATGGGCGCAACGCGGGAAGGCAATATGGGACAAGCGATCGCCCATCGCTTCCTGGAGGAAGGCGCGCATGTCGTCGTGTCCGGTCGCGGCCAGAAAGGGCTGGACGCGTTCGCCGCCGCGACCGGAGCCACCGCCATTCCGTGCGACATCCGCAGCCGCGACCAGATCCAGTCGCTGGCGGACGCGGTGCTGGCGCGGCATGGCGCGATCGACATCGCCGTCAATGCGGCGGCCATCGGCTTCCTCGCGCCCTTCGAGGAGGAGACGGAGGAGCAGATCGATTCGATCCTCTCCGTCATCTTCAAGGGCGGGCTGTTCTTCATGCAGGTGATGGTCGGCGCGATGAAGCGGGAACGGCCGGACGGAAGGAGCGGCGCGATCGTCAACATCTCTTCCGCCGTGGCCGACATCATGTCCGACGATCATTGCAGCTATATGGGCGCCAAGGCCGCGCTCAACCAGATGACGCGCTTTGTCGCCTATGAATATGGCAGGCATGGCATCCGCGCGAACATCCTGGCGCCGGGCCTCACCATCACGCCGATGCTGGGCGGGTTCAACGTGCCCGGCATGGTGGAGGCCTATGCGAAGGAATATCCGCTGGGCCGGATCACCACGGTGGAAGACATCGCCAATGCGGCGCTGTTCATGGCTAGCGACGAATGTTTCATGACAGGCCAGACCTTCCATGTGACGGGCGGGCTGACGCTGCGCCGCAATCCCACCACGGAGGAGATCATGGCCTCCATCGCCGCCCATGACGGCGCGTCGCCGCAGATGTGAGCCTGCCATGATCCGCTTCTCGCAGCCGAACGGTTGACGGTAAATCCATCCGATCGGGCGGGCAGGGATCAGACTGGCGATGATCCGGGCCGCGTGGACCCGCGACATTGACTTGCGCCATGTGGGCGCGGGAAGCTGATGGCAAGGTCTCAGGAGAGGGCAGGAATCGTGAACCAGCCAGCCGCCGCGCTACAGCCGAAGATCGCCCGCAGGAAAAAGGCAGGGCCAGAGGATTTCATCCCGAAGGAAGATTATGTCAGCCGCGATTTCGCGCGGCTGGAACAACGGCGGCTCTGGCCCCGCACCTGGCAGATGGCCTGCCGCGAGGAGGAGATTCCCCGCGTCGGGGATTATGTGACCTATGACGTGCTGGACGAATCCATCATCGTCGTGCGTGTCGCGGCGGACCGGATCGCGGCCTATCATAATGCGTGCCAGCATCGCGGCCGCCGCCTGACGGAAGGGTGCGGTCATGCCGCCCGCCTGTACTGTCGTTTTCATGGCTGGTCCTGGAAGCTGGACGGCACCATCGCCCATGTGGTCGACCGCGATAATTGGGACGGCAGCCTGAAGGACGAGGACATCGCCCTGCCGCAAGTCCGGGTCGATCGCTGGGGCGGATTCGTCTTCATCTGCATGGACGGGGATGCCGAACCGCTGCTCGACTTCCTGTCGCCCATTCCGGATGTTTTCCGCAATTATCCGTTCGAGAAGATGCGCTATCGCTGGTACAAGCGCACGGGCATCGACTGCAACTGGAAGACCGCGCTGGAAGCCTTCAACGAAGGCTATCACGTCCAGACGACCCATACCCAATTGCTGCCGGTCCACGATGACGAGGCCCTGTCCTTTGCCGAGGGACGCCATGGCAGCTACCAGCTCGCGCCGGGGCGCATTTCGCTGGGCGAGCGCTCCCCCCGGCTTGCCAGCACGCAGGTCGACTATCGCCGCAACGTCCGCGACTTCGTCCTGATGCTGGAGGAGGATCTGAAAGCCTCGATCCCGCCGCACATGGCGGAACTGGCGGACCGGCTTGTCGATGAACTGCCCGAAGACGCATCCCTGCTCGACGTGCTGATGAAATATGGCCAGATCGCCTTCGAGGCGGCGCAGGAGCGCGGCATCCCCTTCCCGTCGCTGACGCCCGAGGAGATCGGGCGGGCCGGGGCGGACTGGCACCTGTTCCCGAACATGGTCTTCCTGCCCGCGCCCGATGCGATGCTGGCCTATCGCGCGCGTCCCGACCGCAATGATCCGGAACGGTGCATCTTCGAAGTCTATTCGCTGGTCCTCTATCCCGAAGGACAGGAGCCGCCGCTGGAACGGCAGGAATTCAAGGATTGGCGCGATCATGACGCCTGGGGCCTGATCCTGACGCAGGATTTCGAGAATATGACCGAAGTGCAGCGGGGCATGCGCTCCACGGGCTTCACCGGATCGCGCACTAATCCCGTGCAGGAACGGAGCGTGTCGAATTTCCACCGGGCGCTGCGCGAGTTCATCGGCGCCTGACCCTAAAAGATTCAAAAGGAGAGAATATGGCTGGCAGATTGAGCGGCAAGGTCGCGATCGTCACCGGCGGCGGCCAGGGCGTGGGTCTGGGCATCGCGCAGGTTTTCCTGCGGGAAGGCGCGAAGGTGCTGATCACCGGCCGCACGCCCGACAAGCTGGAAGCGGCGGTCGCCGGCTTGAAGGCGGAGGGCGGCGAAGCGGCGTGGATCGCGGGGACCGCCGGCGTGCGCGCCGATGCGGAGGCCGCCGTCGCCAGGGCGGTCCAACTGTTCGGCGGGCTCGACATATTGGTCAACAACGCCCAGACGTCCAAACCCGGCACCATGTTCGAGGATACGGACGACGCGCTGTTCGCGCTGACGATCGAATCCGGTCTCTATGGAACGTTCCAGCATATGCAGGCGGCTGTCCCGCATATGAAGGAAAAGGGCGGATCGATCATCAATTTCGGTTCCTATGAGGGCATTCATGGCGGCGTCGGATTCGCCGCCTATGCCGCGACCAAGGAGGCCATTCGCGGCCTGTCCCGCACCGCCGCGCGGGAACTGGGCAAATATAAGGTCCGCGTCAATGTGATCTGCCCGGCCGCGCTCAGCCCCATTGCCGAACAATGGGTGAAGGACTTCCCGGAAGAAGCGGAGAAGGTCATGAAGCTGATCGCGCTCGGCTATCTGGGCGATTGCGCAGAGGACATCGGCCCTGCCGTGCTGTTCCTGGCGAGCGAGGACAGCCGTTATGTGACGGGCCAGACGATCAATGTCGACGGCGGGCAGATGATGTTGTGAGCGGGATGCTCGACCTTTCGGGCCGCACCGCCATCGTCACCGGCGCCGCCAAGGGGCTGGGCCGCGCCTATGCGCATTGGCTCGCCGCCCATGGTTGCGCCGTGGTCGTGAGCAACCGTCCGGCGCCGGACGGCTCATCCTCGGCGCGGGCCGTCGTGGAGGAGATCGTGGCGGCAGGCGGTCGGGCGGTCGCGCATGACGGGCCTGTGCAGATGCCGGAGGCCGCTGCCGAAATGGTGCGGATCGCCGGGCGGCATTTCGGCGCGCCCGACATTTTCGTCAGCAATGCGGGTGTTCAGGCGTTCCGCGATTTCGGCACGGTGACGCCGGAGGAAATGGATGCGTTGCTCGACATCAACCTGCGCGGCGTGCTGGTGGGGCTGAAGGCCGTGTGGCCCGCCATGGTGAAAGCGGGCTATGGGCGGATCGTGCTGACCGGCTCCAGCGCCGGACTGTGGGGACAGGTCGGATCGGCCGATTATGCGGCCTCCAAGGCGGCGATGGTGGGCATCGCGCGTTCCCTGGCGATCGATGTCCCGGCTGGCGCGGACCTGTGCGTCAATGTCGTCGCTCCCGCCGCCTATACGCCTATGTCCTCGGGCAGCATTCCGGCGGAATGGGCCGACTATGCCTCGCCCGATCATGTCGCGCCGGTCGTTGGCTGGCTATGCAGCGACAGATGTTCGACCTCGGGCGGCATCTATCATGCGGGCGCAGGCCATGTCCGCCGCGTCCAGATATTGGAAGGGCCGGTTCGCCAATTGTCGGAAGGCGACATCGACAGCGTGATGCGGGGCCTGACCGCGCAGCCCGAATGGACCAGCTCTTTTGCGTCCGGCGCGGAGATCATGCCGGAACTGGTGAAGGCGATGACAGCATGACCATCGATTTTTCCGGCCAGACGGCCATCGTGACGGGAGCAGGCGGTGGCATGGGGCGCGCCTATGCGCTGGAACTGGCGCGGCGCGGCGCCGCCGTGGTCGTCAACGACTATGGCGGCGGCGTTCTGGGCGAACAGAATGGCAGTTCCGCTCCAGCCGAAGCGGTGGTCGCGGAAATCACGGCGGCGGGTGGGCAGGCGATCGCCAATGGTCTGGCGGTCGGCACGGCGGCGAATGCGCGCGCCATCGTCCAGGCGGCACTGACCTCCTTTGGACGGATCGATGTTCTGGTCAACAATGCCGGCACGGGCATTGCCGGACCCTTCGCCGCCCATGATGACGAGGCGATCGAGCGCCATTATGCAACGAACCTGATCGGGGGCCATCATCTGATGCGCGCCGCCTGGCCGCATATGGCGGCGCAGCGCCATGGCCGCATCCTCAACGTCAGTTCCAACGGCGCGCTTGGCGTCGGCGGCAATGCCCCTTATGCCGCGGCCAAGGCGGGCATGCTGGGCCTGACGCTGGACGCCGCGATCGAGGGCAAGCCGCTGGGCATATCGGTGAATGCCGTGATGCCGACATCCTATTCCCGGCTGATCGAGCAGATACCCGATCCCTCCACGGTCGCCTGGTTCCGCGACAACCTGCCGCCCGAGAAGGTGGCGGCGGCAATGGCCTGGTTCCTGAGCCGCGATTGCACCGAGACCGGCCGCATCCTGCTGACGGGCGGCGGTCGCCTGTCGAGCCTGATCTTCGCGGAAACAGGGGAGATTTTCGACGCCGAGATCAGCGCCGAGCGGGTCGCCCAAAGGATCGGGGAGATCGGGGACGAAAGCCTGCTCACGCCCGTGCACAATCAGGCGGAAGCAGGCGCGCGCTATTTCCGCCATCTGCCCTGGACGGCCGCCGAGACGCCCGATTTCGGCCCGGACGTGGAAAGAGGCTGAGCAAGGATCAAGCGCGCCGCCGCCCGTGCAGGGTGATGTAGATGGCGGTGCCGATGATCAGCGCCGATCCCACATAGGTGCCGGGCTGCGGCCATTCGCTGAACAGCATATATCCCAGCGCCGTGGTGAAGAGGATGCGGACATAGTCGAGCGGCCCCATCAGGCTCGCTTCTCCCAAGGTCATGCCGCGAATGTAGCAGGCCTGGGACACGACGCCGAGCACGCCCATGGCGGCCAGCAGCAGCGCATCCCCGGCCGTGGGCATGCGCCAGCTGCTCCAGGCCAGCGGTGCGGTGAAGATGAGACCCAGCAATGTCGACCAGGTGAGAAGCGACAGGTCGCTATGATCGCGCGTCATCTGCTTCACGCTGATCACCGACCAGGAGACGAGCAGCGCGGCCAGCAGCCCCTGGGCCGCTGGCCAGCCGATCAGCGAATGGGCGGAGCCGGGCGCGATGATGATCAGCACCCCGGCAAAGCCCGCCAGCGTGGCGAAGAGCCTTTGCCGATCCAGCTTTTCGCCCAGCAGCAGGGCGGCAAGCGGCACGAGGAACAGGGTGCGGGTGAAGGACAGGGCGTTCGCTTCCGCCAGTCCCAACAAGTGAAAGCTGTTGAAGGCAAGGATGATCGACAGGCTGGTGGCCGCACAGCGCAGGATCATCAGCATCGGCCGGCGCAGCATGAAAGCGCTGCGGGGCCGCCGCAGGATGAAGGGCGCCAATGCGATCAGGGCGACGCCCTGCCGCACGAAATTCTGCGTTGCCGACGAATAGTCGTCGCCCAGCAGCTTCACCAGCGCCATGGCGATGCTGTAGGCAAAGCCGGAGGCCAGCATCCACAGCGCCCCGCGCGCATTGTCGTGATACCCTTGTCCGCCACCGTTCATCCCGCCCCGTTAGACGCACTCGGGACGGGAGGATAGATTATTCGGCAAGTATCGGTCCGGTGATTGGCGATGTGCTGATGTACCGGGATTGGATGTCGAAGCGGCTTGGCCATGCCCGCCCTCAATCATCGGCGCCGGACTCGAAGGTCCGGCGCCGGTGACGCTTCGATCAGAATTTGTAGGACAATTCCATCCCATAGGTGCGCGGTTCGCCATAGACGGAGGAGATGTAGCCGGCCTCATTGTAGATGCCGATCACGCCCACACGATAATAGCTTTTGGTCAGGTTGTTGACGAAGGCCGCCGCGCCCAGTCCCGTACCGAAGATATTGTCCCAACCCGCGCGCAGGTTGACCAGTTCATATCCCGGTTCGGTCGCCAGCACGTCATTCTTGTCGAGATGCTGTTTGGTGCGATAGCTGACATTGGCGTTGAGGTTGATCGCGCCCGCATCGCCCGACAGGGGGATCTCATAGCTGACATTCGCGCCCATCTGATGATGGGGCGACCCGACCAGCGCGAATTCGCCCGGCTGGCGGCCTTGGCTGATCTCCACGCCGACATAGGAATAGAAGGCGCTGATGTTGAGCGGACCCGCGATGAGGCCCAGTTCCAGCTCGCCGCCATAATTTTTCTGCCGGGCGGTGTTGTCGATGATCGTGTTGACATTGCCCGCGCTGTCGATGGACGATGTCTGCTTCTGGACGTTCTTATAGTCCTGATAGAAGATGGCGAGACTGCTGGTCAGCGTGGCGCCGCCCAGCGGATGGCGCGTCTTGAGCCCCACCTCATATTCCTGCACGGTTTCCGGATCGAAGGGCTGCAATTCTTCGGTCGACGCCGCCCGCAGCGAGAAACCGCCCGAACGGAAGCCGCGCCGGGTTGAGATATAGGTCGTCAGATTCGCGTTGGGTTCATATTGCAGCGTGACGTCCCAGGTGAAGGCGTCCCATTTCTTGCTGTTGGTCTGCGGGCAGTCGGCCAGCGTCGCGGGAACGAAGGAGGTCGTGCCGGTGTCCACGCGGAACAGGCATGTGCCCAGATTGGGGTAATAGGCGAAAATCCGCGCATTGCGCTTGTCGGTCGTGTAGCGGATGCCCGCCGAAACCTTGAACTGGTCGGTGAAGGCATAGGTGCCCGCCGCGAACAGCGCGAAAGTCTTCGCCTTGCCGCTGCCCGCATAGGCATTGAGGAAAGTCGCGGCCGGAGTGTTGAGCGGCAATCCCGAGCCGGCTATCGCCAGTTCCGGGAACTGGCTGGACGTGGAACCGTCCTTCCCCTTCTCGACGAAATAATAGGCGCCCAATACATAATCGAGCCGGTTCTCGATCGCCTTGCCCTGGATCTGGAATTCCTCGCTGAACTGTTCGATGCTGCGATAGCGATTGGAATTGATGAGATAGGCGGGCACGCCGTCCAGGTCCATGACCTGGTCGAAGTCCAGCTTGCGATAGCCGACGACATTCTTGAAGGTGATGGTATCAAGGCTGTAGGTGGTGCGGTTCGTGACGCCCCGGTTCTTCAGCCGTTCAAAAGGCTGGGTCTGATAGGCGTCGAGCGTGCCGCCCGTTCCCGATCCCGATGCGAAGCGATAATGCGGCCGCGCCTGTTGTGCCGCGAACTGGCCGACGACGTCCGATACCGGAATGCCGAAGCCGCGCAACGTCGCATATCCGGCGATGGCGGGCGCCGCGGGATTGGCGGCGGTGCCGACCAGCGCCGTGCCATGTTCGTTCGTCTTGATATAATCGACGATCGTATTGGATTCGAATTCAGGCGTCGGCGCGAAGCGGATCGAGGTTCTGAAAGTCTGGTAATCCTGATCGTCATAGTCGCGACCGGTCAGAACATCCCTGGTGAAGCCGTCTCGCTTCCTGATCTTGCCCGCGAAACGCACGCCCAGACCTTCCGTAAGGGGCAGGTTCACCATGCCGTAAATGTCGCGCATGTCGTAATTGCCGATCTGGCCGCGCAATTCGGCATGAAAATTGTCCACCGGCTTGTTGGGTTCGATCAGCACCGCGCCGCCGGTCATGTTGCGGCCGAACAACGTGCCCTGCACGCCCTTCAGCACCTGGGTCGATTGCAGGTCGTAGAGCGCGTAGGCGAAGCCGACGCTGCGGGCCTGGACCACTTCAGCGAAATAGGTGCCGACCGGCGGATCGGTGAGCAGTTGCGATTCCTGGGTGCGCTGACCGCGAATGGCGAAGCCCAGCTCGTTCCGGCTGGTGCCCTGGTTGGTGAGGCTGAGCGAGGGCACGCGGCTTTGCAGCCCCAGCGCGTCGCTGACGCCGCTTCGCGCAAGAGAGTCGCCGCTGACGGCGGTGATCGAAATCGGCACGTCCTGCAACGCTTCCTCGCGCCGGCGGGCGGTCACGATGATGTCGGACGCCTGGGCCATGCCCGAGTCCTGCGGTGCGGCGTCCTGCGCGGCGGCTGCGGTGGCGAAGAGCGATGTGGCGGCAAGCAATGCGGACCGGAACATGGTCATCCTTCCTCTCCTGATCGTCCGGCACTGGCGCCGGTCTGGCCGCTGTTGCGGCTCTGGGGAACGATCATGTCGAAAGGATATTTTTACTCAATCGTCCCGAGCGTCGGGACGAGATTGATCGCAGTCATGATATTTGCCCGCGACCCCGTCAGCTTTCCGCGATGAAGCCATGGCCTGCGAGCGGTCCGATCCCCACGACGCCGCCATCGACCGCCAGTTCGACGCCGTTGACGAAGCGGGCCTCGTCGCTGGCGAGGAACAGCACCGCCTGCGCCACGTCCCAGGCGTCGCCCTCAATGCCGAGGGGGCTGACCTTCCGCCGCATCTCGCGCATATCCTCTGACATGTAACGCGCTGCATGGGGCGTCATGACATGGCCGGGCGCCACGGTGTTCACCCGGATGCCGTCGCGGCCATGCAGCACGCCGATCTCGCGGGAAAGCTGCGCCATCGCCGCCTTGGACGGGCCATAGGCGATCGCCCCCATCGCCCTTATGCCCGCCAGCGAGGAGATGTTGACGATCGATCCCCCGCCGCCGCGCACCATAGGGGGAATGGCCGCCTGGCTCATCAGCATCACGCTGGTCAGATTGGTGGTCAGCGTCCGGTTCCACTGGTCCAGCGTCATGGTTTCGAGCGTGGCCGGTCCCGAAATGCCGACATTGTTGACCAATATGTCGAGCCTGCCGAATGCCGCAACGGCCGCATCGACCAGCTTTCCGCAGACGTCCGGGTCACCGACATCGCCTCCAGCCGCAACGGCGCACCCACCATCGGCTTTGATCCGTTCCACCGTTGTCTGCGCCCGCGCCGGGTCCAGATCGGCGCAAACAAGTCGTGCGCCTTCCGCTGCCATGAGCAGGGCGATGGAACGACCGATACCGACATCATCCCCTTCCGCTCCAGCGCCGGTGACGATCGCCACCTTTCCGGCAAGGCGGTCATAATGGCGGATCGGTTCGGGCATGCGGGCTCTCTCCTCGTCGGTCGCGCAGATGGACCCAAGCGCGTGATCCGTCCAGCGTGCAAGCCCTGCTGTTCGCGCAGGGCGAGGCAGATTGACAGGGAGTATTTGCGCATATACCGGCTATTTTCTCTCAGTCATGGCCTTTGATTTCGCCCTTGTCGCGCTGCCTGGCGCCTATTTCAGCAGCATCGGCGCGCTCGTGGACAGCTTCCTGATCGCCCGCGACCGGGTGGAGCATGTTTTCGCCGGCGAAGACCAGATGCGCATGGAAACGAAGCTGCATATCCTCTCCGCCGACGGCGGGCCGGTCGTGCTGGGCGACGGCCGATCCTTTCCGGTCGACGGCCCCGCGAACCGGGATGAACCGATGGCTTTCATCTGGCTGCCCGCCTTCCGCGCCGGGGGGCGCGAGCCATTGGAACGCCGCCTGGCGGAGGCAGGTCCGCTGCTCGACTGGCTCCGCCGCCAATCGGCGATGGGCGCGGTGATCGGCGCCAGCGGAGCGGCTTCCACCCTGTTGATGGCGGGCGGTTTCACCGCCGATCTTGCGGTTCCGGTGGCGCGGGCGATGCAGCCGCTGACCCGCATGCTTTTCCCCCGCCAGCCGTTCGAGGAGCGGTTTGGGTTGGTGGATCACGGCCATCTGCTGATCGGCAACGGCATGGGCAACGACCTGCAACTGATCATCCGGGTGCTGGAGCGGATGATCTCCCCCGACGTCGCCCGATGGCTCTCCTCGATCGTGGGGCAGGACTATGAGGAGAAGGAACTGCTGGCACCCGACCCTTTGGTCGCCCGCGCGCAATTGTGGATCGAGCAGCGTTTCACCGGGCCGATCAACATGGCCGAACTGGCGAGGCATCTGTCGACCAGCCCCGCGACGCTCAACCGCCGCTTTCACAAGGCGCTGGGCCTGTCGCCCAAGGCCTATGTCGGGCAGCTTCGCTTTCAGGCGGCGGTGCGCATGCTCGAAAAATCCACGCGATCGGTAGACCGCATCGCGCAACTGGTCGGCTATTCGGACAGCCGCCTGTTCCGGGCGATGTTCCGCCAGCATGCCGGCATGACCGCTAGCGAATGGCGGGCGAAACCGCGGCGAAAATGAAGCCTGACTGACAGGCCCCGCCCTGTTCGGGAGGGGCCTGACCCCGATCAGCCATTGCCGCCTACGGCATGGTGGGCGGCGATCCATCCGAAAATGAAGGACGCGCCGATGCTGGCGCCCGCCGCCGGGTAGCAGCGGCCCATCACCGAAGCCGTGGAATTGCCGGTGGCGTAGAGACCCTCGATCACCGATCCGTCAGCGCGCAGGACACGGGCATTCTCGTCGGTCACGATACCGCCCGACGTGCCGACGTCGCCCGGCACGATCTCCATGACGTAGAAGGGCGGCTTGTCGATCTTGCCCAGATTGGGGTTCGGCTTGACCGTCGGATCGCCAAAGCAATTGTCATAGCCGCGCCCGCCCCGGTTGAAGTCCAGATCCTTGCCGGTCTCGCAATAACCGTTGAACTTCTCGATCTCCGCCTTCAGCCCGGCGGGATCGATGCCGGTGATGCGCGCCAGTTCCTCGATCGAATCCGCCTTCTTCATCATGCCGCTGTCCAGCCAGGACTGCGGCGTCTTGCCCGGCGGATAATAGCCCCAGGCGTAGCGCTTGCGGTGGCGGCTATCCAGGATGACATAGGCAGGCACGTCATTGCGGTACAGCCGCTGGCCATTCTCCATATAGGAGCCGCTTTCGTTCAGGATGCGGCGGCCATGGCGGTTGACGATGATGCAATGCGGCTTGGAAATATCCGTATTATGCATGTTCGCCGGTCCGCCTTCGGGCACGACCGTGCCGGGAACCCACCAGGCCTGGTCCATCAGGTCCAGTGCGGCGCCATGTCTTTCGGCAATCTGGATCAGCTCTCCGGTGTCGCCGGGATTGGCGTTGGTCCATTCCACCGAACTGGGTTGAGGACCATATTGCTTGCGCATCTCCGCATTGCGGGAAAAACCGCCCGCATTGATCAGCACGCCATCGCGGGCGCCGATGCGCAATGTCCTGCCGCCATGCTCCGCGATGACGCCGACGATCCTGCCGTCTTCCTCGATCAGCTCGGTGACGCCATGCTCCGTGCGCATGTCGACGCCGGCCTTGTCCGCCAGCATCAACAGACGCCCCTGCAATGCGCCGCCGAAGCTGAGTATCGGTTTTCCGCGCCTGGCGACGACACGCATGCGCCATAGCAGCTTCAGCCCCTCCCACATGCCGCGGGGGGTCCGCGTGGCGAGGCCGATAATGCCCGCCTTGTCCGTCGGCAGCGGCATCACCATCGGCCCGAGCCGCAGCTTGTCGAACAGCGGCCCCATCTCCCGCGCATCCAGCATCGGCGCGCCGATGGAGCGGCTGCGCGTCACGCCGCCGGGCCGGTCGTCATAATAGTCCGACCAGCCTTCGGTGTGCAGCCACTTCATGCCCTGATCTTCCAGCCATTTCAGCATGACCGGCCCGTTGCGCAGATAGGCCTCCTTGCGCTCCGGCGTGGCGCCCGGCCCGCCATCGTTGCCGACGGTCGCATCCATATAGGTGCGGGCCATCTCATGGCTGTCCTTGATGCCCTTGGCCCTGATGATGTGATTGTTGGGCACCCACAGCACGCCCCCGGACATGGCGGTGGAACCACCCAGCCTGTCGGTCTTCTCCAGGATCAGCGGCGTTTTGCCGATGGACTTCAGGTACAGCCCCGCCGCCATCGACCCGCCGCCCGAACCGATGATGACGAAGTCGGCCACCTCGTCGAACTTCGTCTCGTCCATTCAGTCCGCCTTCCCCATATAGTCATGATAGACGCGGTGGAAATTGCTGATCTCCACCTCCTGCACGGGATTGGTCCGGGCGGTCCTGAAGGCCTGCGACTTCATGCCCTTCTGCACTTCCTCCATATTCTGGAAGTCCTGCTCCAGGATGAGGCCCCAATTGAGGGCGCGCCATTGGCCGTCGCTGCCGTCGCCGCCGTCTTCCACCTCGACCTTGGGCTCGGCGCCCGGCGCGTAACGCTCCAGCACATTGACCTCGAAGATGCACTTGTCCGGGTCGTCGCCATAGGGGCGGGCGCGATAGAAGAGCACATTGGTCGCCTGTTGCAGGAAGACGAGGTTGGGGAAGATGTTCCAGTCGGTCCCCGCCTTCATCAACTGCTCCCCGCTGATCGCCGGGAAGGGACGGCCGCTCCTGGCCGATTCCTCCGCATGGAACTGGGCGAAGGCGCCGTAGAGCGCGAAGGGATCGATGCCCTCGGGCAATTCCATCAGGCGCTTGCCCGCCGCCAGCATTTCCTGCGTGGTGGTCGCCTGGAGCGTGTCCCAGATTTCCTTGTTGAACTCGTAGAAACCCTTGCGGATGTCGCCGCTCTGGTCGCTGACGCGCGGGCTGGGCAGGCCGAACAGCGCGGTCGGAGCATAGCCGAACATCGCATGTTTCCCATAGGCCTTGGAATAGGTGTAATCGTCCTGGTAGGCGAGCAGCTGGCGGTGCGTCGTCTGCACATGATAGCCCTCCATGAAGGCCTCCTGCGCGGTCTTCCAGTTGCAGGGCATGACGATGCGCTTGCGCCAGGCATAGCGCATATGCTCGATCTCGAACGGGTCGAGGATCGTCTTGGCCTCGCCCAGGAAATCCTCCAGGCTTTCGCTGTCCGGGTCCATGTTGATGAAGACCCAGCCGCCCCATTGCCCGACTTTCACCCCTTGCAGGGCGACGTCCTCGTCCGGCAGGGCATCGCCCCAGTCGTGGCGGTCGACAATCTCTGTCGGTTTGCCGTCCAGGCTCCACTGCCAGCCATGATATTTGCAGTGGAACTTGCCCATCCGGCCGCAGCCTTCCGTCAGGCGGCGGCCCCGGTGGGGGCAGACGTTGAAATAGGCGGCGATGGTCCCGTCCTTCTGGCGGACGACCGCGATCGATTCATCCGCGATGTCGTAGGTGTAGAAATCGCCGGGATTGGGAATCTCTTCGGCGCGGCAGGCGACCTGCCATATCTTGGGCCAGAGCCGTTCCTTTTCCAGCCGCACATAGTCGCGCGAAATATAGGCGTCGACCGGGATGCGATCGGCCGTCACCGCGACTTTCTGCCTGGAAACGCTGATCATTTCGTTCATTGTCCGATCCTCTCCTTGGCGGGACGCTTCAGCCTTTCAGCCTTTTGCGGGGCCCTGGGGGAAACGCATGTCGAATACGCCTTCCGCAATACGGTTGAGCAGCACTTCTATCGCGCCGCCTGCAATCATCCACCCCCGCGTGCGGCGCAGGCAATATTCGACCAGGCTGTCCTGGCTGTAGCCCGCGCCGCCCATGATCTGGATCGCCTCATTGGCGCATTCGAAACCGGCGCGGTTGCACGCGACCTTGGCAATGGCGGTCTCTTCCGGCGAAGGCAGGCCCGCGTCGGCATTGGTCGCCGCACGATACAGCAGCAACTGGGCCGCATCGAGTTTCAGCTTCATTTCCGCGAACTTCCACTGCAACCCCTGAAATTCGCACAGCGCCTTGCCGAACTGCCTGCGCGTCTTGGCATGCTCGACCGCCGCGTTGAAGGCGTAGCGGCCGAGCGCAAGGCTGCGCGCCGTGTTGCCGATGCGTTCGACGTTGAAGCCCGACATCTGCTTCTTGAAGCCGCCCGGCCCCAGCAGCACCTTGTCCTTGGGCACATAGACATTGTCGAAGAACAGCGGGTTCCATTCCTCGCCCGACAGGAAACGGATCGGCTTGCCGAAGCTGAAGCCTTCCTGGCCGCGCTCGATCAGCACCGATCCGATATTGCCGGTGCCCGGCCCATAGCGGACATAGACCAGGAACACGGTGGCATGGGTGCCGTGGGTCGTGAAGATCTTCTGCCCGGTGATGCGGTAGCCATCGCCATCCTCCACTGCCGTGGTGGTCAGCTCCGTCACGGCGGAACCGGCATTCGGCTCCGTCATGGCGACCGAAATCAGCCCCTCGCCGCGTAGCAGGGGGGCCAGATATTGTTCCTTCTGCGCGTCGGTGGCGAACTGGGCGAAAGTGCGGATCGCCCCGAAATTGCCCGCCTGCACGACATCCGCAGACCGGGGGCACACCGACGCGATCGTCTCGATCGCGATGACCGCGTCCATCAGGCTTCCGCCCAGACCGCCCTTGTCCTCCGGCACGGTGATGCCGATCAGGCCCTGTTCGGCCATCATCCTGGCCACATCCCACGGATAATCGTCGCTGTGCGCGCGCTCCAGCGCTCCGGCGGCCAGATGGCGCTGCGCGAAGGCGGCTACCGCGTCGCGGAACATGGTCTGCTCTTCATTCAGGTCGAACTGCATTCGATCGCTTCCCATAGGGCGGCTCATATGCCGCGGATAAACTGCTATCCTCGACCTAATCGGGGATGATCGCGATGCGAAGATTACCGCTACGATCCTTCACATTCACGATGCATCGCCGCCGCCCGCCGCCCCAGCTTGACAGTTATGACCGGCAAATAGCTTGTGGGGACAGGTTTCAGACGCATTTTCAAGACAGGGCCCCTCGATCCAGCCATGACCCAGATCAACGACAAGATCTCCACCCGCATCGAAGGCGATATAGGTTTCATCGTCAGCGACAATCCGCCTGTGAACGCGCTGGGCATCGGCGTCCGGCAGGGACTGATCGGCGCGCTGGAAGAACTGAACGCCGACCCGGGCGTGAAGGCTATCGTGCTTTATTGCGCGGGACGGACCTTCTTCGCGGGCGCCGACATCACCGAATTCGGCAAGCCGCGCCAGTCGCCCACCCTGCAGGACGTCATCGCCGCGCTGGAAAGCTCGGCCAGGCCGGTGGTCGCCGCGATCCACGGCACCGCGCTGGGCGGCGGGCTGGAGACGGCGCTGGGCTGCGCCTTCCGCGTTGCGATCCCTTCCGCCAGGATGGGCCTGCCCGAAATCAACCTGGGCCTGTTCGCCGGCGGCGGCGGCACGCAGCGGCTGCCGCGCCTGATCGGTCCGGAAAAAGCGCTGGAGCATGTGCTGTCCGGCAAGCCGGTCGGCGCCAGGCAGGCATTGGAGCTGGGCATTGTCGATGCCGTGGAGGAAGGCGATCCCGCCGTCATCGGCGCCGCCTTCGCCCGCCGGGTGATCGACGAAAACATCCCCGCCGTGCCGGTGCGCGACCGCGATGAGAAGCTGGCGGCGACCCGCGCCGATCCGTCGGCCTTCGACACGCTGGCGAAGAAGCTGACGGCGCGCAGCAAGGGCCAGGCCGCGCCGCAGGCCAATATCGATTCGATCCGCCGCTCCTTCACCATGAGCCTGGACGAGGCGCTGGCGATCGACGCCGCCGCCAACCGGGAACTGATGGCGGGCAGCCAGTCGCGCGCTCTGCGTCACCTTTTCTTTGCCGAACGGGAAGCCGCCCGCATCCCCGGCCTGCCAGAGACCGCAAAGGCGCGGCCCGTGCAGAAAGCCGCGATCATCGGCGCGGGCACCATGGGCGGCGGCATCGCCATGTGCTTTGCCGGGGCCGGGGTGCCCGTCACCGTGATCGACACGACTCAGGAAGCGCTGCATCGTGGTCTGGAGCGGGTGAAGGGCAATTACGCCACCTCGGTCAAGCGCGGGTCCATCGGTCAGGCGCAGATGGATGAACGGCTTGCGCTGATCGCGGGCGCCACCGACCGCGCGGCGGCAGCCGACGCCGACATCGTGATCGAGGCGGTGTTCGAGGATATGGACGTCAAGAAGGAGATTTTCACCGATCTGGAAAAGCGGGTGAAGCCCGGCACCATCCTTGCCTCCAACACCTCGGCGCTCGACGTGGATGAGATCGCGTCGGTGCTGGAGCGTCCGCAGGATTTCGTCGGCATGCATTTCTTCTCGCCCGCCAATGTCATGAAGCTGCTGGAGGTCGTGGTGGCCCGGCACAGCAGCCCCGAGGCGATCCTGACCGCGATGGCGGTGGGCAAGACGATCGGCAAGGTGCCGGTCTGGTCGGGCAATTGCGACGGCTTCATCGGCAACCGCATGGTCGCCAAGCGCTCCGCACAGGCCGAACGGCTGTTGCAGCAGGGGGCCTTCCCGCAACAGGTCGACGCCGCCCTCACCAATCTGGGCTTCCCGATGGGGCCGCTGACCACGAACGACATGTCCGGCCTGGACATCGGTTATTCGATCCGCAAGCGCCGCGGCACCCCCTTCCCTATTGCCGACGCCATCGTCGAGAGCGGGCGGCTGGGGCAGAAGACCGGCGCAGGCTATTATCGCTACGAACCGGGCGACCGCACGCCCCATCCCAGTCCGGAGACGGAGGCGCTCATCATCGCGACATCGGAAAAGCTGGGCATCGCCCGCCGCGACATAGCGGAGGAGGAAATGGTGCAGCGGCTGCTGTTCCCGCTCATCAACGAAGGGGCGCGCATTCTGGAAGAAGGGATCGCGTTGCGGGCGTCCGACGTCGATCTCGTGTGGATCAACGGATATGGCTGGCCCCGGCATCTGGGCGGGCCCATGTTCTATGCGGACGAAACCGGCCTGGCGACGATCGTCGCCAAGTTGCGCGAGATGGCCGCCGAGACGCCTGGCGATCCGTCGCTGCAACCCGCCGCGCTTCTGGTAGAGCTGGCGGAAAAGGATCAGAGTTTCGCAGACTGGCAGAAAAGCCGCGCCGAGGCCTGAACGAGACAGAGAATATTACAGGGATTTTTCGGAGACGATTATGAGCGACAACGAGTTTCAGCGCGACATCGACTATAGCGAGTTCGACTTCTTCAAGGTCGAAATCGCCGAGGACGGCGTCACCACCGTCACGATGAACGATCCCGACAAGCTGAATGCGGTGGGGCCGCATAATCATTGGCAGTTGGAGGACATCTGGCTGAAGCTGGCGCGCGACGAGCGCGTCAAGGTCATCGTGCTGACCGGTGCGGGCAAGGCCTTTTCCGCTGGCGGGGACATCAAGCTGATGGCCGAACGCGCCCAGACCGAATATGGCCTGAAATATGCCCTGCGCGTGCCGATCAACACGCTGCGCATCTGGGATCAGATATTGATGACGCCCCAGCCGATCATCGCGGCGGTCAATGGCGACGCCATCGGCCTTGGCACGTCGCTGTTCGCCTTTTGCGACATGAGCATCGTCGCGGAGGACGCCAAGCTGGGCGACACCCATGTGCGCGTCGGCCTGGTGACCGGCGACGGCGGATCGGTGATGTGGCCGCTGCTGGTCGGTCCGCAGAAGGCCAAGGAATATCTGATGCGCGGCAAGCTGCTGAACGGCAGGAAGGCCGAGGAGATCGGCCTGGTCAACTATGCCTTCCCCAAGGAGCAGGTGCTGGAGGAAGCTCTGAAGATCGCGCGCGAGATCGCCGGACAGCCGATGTGGGCGGTCCGCTGGTCCAAGGCGGCGGTCAACAAGTGCATCCGCGATCAGGTGAACCTGACGGGCGAATTGTCCATCGCCTATGAAGCGATGACGATGCTGACGCAGGATTACAAGGAAGCGACCACCGCCTTCGCCAACAAGGAAAAGCCGGTCTTCAAGGGATATTGATCGCCATGGCCGCCTATCGCGACGCGGACAGCATAAGCACCGTCGCCGCGATCGGCGGCGGCGTGATCGGCAATGGCTGGGTCGCTGCCTTTCTGGGCAGCGGCCGGGCCGTGCGCCTTTACGATCCGATGCCCGGCGCGGGCGAACGCACCCGCGCCCATGTTGCGGGCGCATGGGACCAGATGGTCGAACTTGGGTTGGCCCAGGCCGACGACGACTGGTCTGCGCGCCTTTCGGTCCACGACACGGTGGCCGACGCGCTTGCGGGCGCGGATTTCGTGCAGGAAAGCACCCCCGAACGCACCGAGATCAAGCAGGCGCTGTTCGCTGATCTTGACCGGCTGGCGCCCGCGGATGTGCTGATCGCGAGCAGCACGTCGAGCCTGCCCGTCACCGAGTTGCAGGCCGGCCTTGCGACCGCCGATCGCTTCGTGTTGGGCCATCCGTTCAATCCCGTGCACCTGATCCCGCTGGTCGAAGTGGGCGGCGGCGAACGGACCGCAGAAGAAGCGGTCGACATCGCCTTCGCGCTCTATGCCGCCATGGGCAAGCAGCCGATCCGGCTGAAGCGCGAGATATTCGGCCATATCGGCAACCGGCTGACCGCCTCCATGTTCCGGGAGGCGGTGCGGCTGGTGGCGGAGGGTTATGCCAGCGTCGGTGACATCGACAAGGCGATGAAACACAGCTTCGCGCTCAAATGGGCGATCCAAGGGCAGTTCACCACCTTCCACACATCGGGCGGCGCGGGCGGTCTGGCCGAATTCCTTCCCAAATTCGGGCCGGGCATCGTCAGGCGCTGGGAAAGCATGGCCGATCCGCCGCTGGCCGACCCGGCCTTGCAGGCGATGCTGGTCGAGCAGATGGAGGAAGCCGCTGCCGGGCGAAGCGTGGCGGAAATCGCCGCCCGGCAGGACGAGAAGCTGATGCAGATGCTGAAGCTGCTGGCGCCGGACAATGAGCAATAATAGCCGAAAGTAGACGAAAATCATCCCACCCTACCGATCCCGGCCATGATAATATGGTCCCGTCCCGGCGCCTCCAAAGGTTGGCCGGTCCGAGTGGAGAGGAAGGAAGAGATGACCGTCGATGTGATCAATCGCCCGGAAGCCGAAGACCTGCATGTGCAGGATGTCGTCGCGGCGGGCGAACTGGAAAGCTGCAACCATCTGCTGGACGACCCGGAAGCGCTCAACCGCTTCTACGAGGAGAAGGGCTATATCCTGCTGCGCGGCGTGTTCGATAGGGATACGGTGTCGCGCGCGCGGGATGAAATGCTCGCGGTCGCTGCTCAGATGGGGCTGGTCGAGCCGGGCGATCCCACTGGCAAGTGGACGGGCAAGCCTTCGGTCGGCGGCATGGAGGAAAGCGATCTCTATGCCGGGATCGCTGCCCGTCTGATCGAGGACCCGGCCAATCAGGCAGTGATGGAAAAGGTGCTGGGTGAACCGGCCTGCTCCGTCCCGATCGTGCAATATCGGACCTATCCGCCGCACAGCAAGCTGGGCACCGTGCATCAGGACGGCTTCTACAGCCCCGGCATTCAGGATTATCGCCCGGTCTGGGTGTCGCTGACCCCCTGCACCCGCGACATGGGCGGGCTGGCGCTGGCGGTGGGCCAGAACAAGCGCGGCTATTTCCACAATGTCGGCAAGCCCAATCCCTTCCCGATCCCGCGCGACGCGATCCCGGCGGAAAGCTGGGCGACGACCGACTATATGCCGGGAGACGTGCTGGTCGTGCATCCGTGCACGCCGCATTGCGGCCTTCCCAATAATAGCGACCGGCTGCGCGTCTCCTTCGACTCGCGGGTGCAGTCCGCCGCCAACCCCAGCGCCATCGCGGCCACCGTCAAGTCCTTCACGCCCACGACCGTCACCGTGGATGCGGATCGCGTCGGGGAGATCACGCTGAATATCGACAAGGACAGCTATTTGCGGCCCATCGATCCGGGCGTGCGCGAGAGCTTCGATGGTTTCGTCACCTATATGAAGCCCGGCATGCGGCTGGTCGTGGTGCGGGATGGCGACCGCGCCGTCATGCTGCGCAAGGCGGCGGAGGGATAAGGGCAAGGCGATGAACGATGCCGTGAAGCTGTTGACGCGCATGTTCGGCTTCACGGAAGAAGGCCGGCACCATCCCGACATCTTTCCTGTCGGAGGCGAAAGCCGGCCGTCGCCGGCGGACTATTTCCATCCCGATGTCGTGCACAGCTTGTTCGGGCCCAGCGGCACGAAGGAGACGCTGGTCGGGCGCGACGCCTTTCTCGCCTTCGCGGCGTCCTGCGCGGAGGCTCTGGCGGAAAGGCGGGACGAGATCATCGCCATCACCTGCGTCGACCGGCAATGCGCCTTCGTCCACGCCCGCGCCTACCGCAAAAGCGCGGCGAATGGCGAGGACATCCATTATGAATGGGCCATGCTCTACCGCGTGGAGCAAGGCCTGATCACCTATGGCGCCGACATGCTGGATGCCGCCGCGCAGGCCTTTTGGGGGCGAGTCCGTTCCGCTGCAGCCGGATGAGGATTTGCGCACCGCTTCCGTTCGTCCTGAGCAGCCATTGAGCTTGTCGAAGGGGCGTATCGAAGGACAGGTTTCGTGCAGAGGCCTAACCCCGGTTCAACGTTCCAGGCGGCGTGGACAAATTCAGGACTCGCTGAATTGAGTAATTTGGGTGGATTGCGGACATTCCCCCTCCCGCAGGCGGGAGGGGGCTAGGGGGTGGGCTGGCGCGGCATCTGCGCTGTTTTGCAACGGCTAAGTCAGAAGCTCGCTGCGCTCGCACCCACCCCTAACCCCTCCCGCCTGCGGGAGGGGAATGTCTTGGATTGGCCAATTTCCCGCCATTCCGAAACTCTCCACGCGGCCTAACCGCCTGGAACATGCGCCCTATGCTGACGGAAACGCGCCGATCCCCGTCAGCGACATCAGCAACGACCCTCAGGCAGAGGCGGGATAGACGCCGCGCTTTTCCACGAGACGGGCGAGATGCCAGTCCCGGTCGCCCAACAGCGCGTCGATGGCGGTCAGGCGCTTGAAGGCGTGGCCGACCTTATATTCGGCGGTGATGCCGATGGCGCCATGCATCTGCACCGCTTCCTGCCCGATGATGCGGCCTGACTTGCCGATCTGCGCCTTGGCTGCGGAGATGTTGCGGCTTCGTTGATCGGCATCGCTGTCGAGCGACAGCGCCGCAAGGATCGCCATGCTGCGCGACAGTTCAAGCTGCATCAGCATTTCGACAGCGCGATGCTGGAGCGCCTGGAAACTGCCGATAGCGACGCCGAATTGCTGGCGGGTCTTGAGATAGTCGACGGTGACATCGAAGGTCTCCGCCATGGCGCCGACCGATTCCGCCACCAGTGCAGCGGTCGCTTCCTCGAACACGCGGGCCAATATGCCCTCCCCCTGCCCCGCCGCGCCGATGAGCGCGTCTTTCGGGACATTGACGCCCGACAGGGCGAGCGTGGCGACCGGCACGCCATCATAGCCGCGCTTCCCCTCGACCGTCACGCCAGCCGCCGCCGCATCCACGAGGAAGAGCGAAAGGACCTCTCCCGTCATCGCGCTCACGATGAACGTATCGGCGCTCTGCCCATGCAGGACCGCGATCTTGCGGCCATCGAGCGTCCATCCATCGCCCGACGCAGACGCGGTCGTGCGCGCCGCCAGCGTATGGCGCGGCAGGCCCTTCTCGCCATGCGCCAGCGTCAGGATGCGCTCGCCAGCCGCAATGCCCGGAACGATGTCCCCGCGCTGCTGCGCTGACGCGCCATGGCGCAGCACGCCGCCCGCCAGCACCACGGTTGCGAAATAGGGTTCGACCATCAGGCCGCGCCCCAGCGCCTCCATGACGATCATCATCTCCACGCCGCCGCCGCCGAAGCCGCCATCTTCTTCCGCGAACGGTAGCGCGAGCAGGCCCATCTCCGCAAGACCTGCATAGGCATCCCGGCTCCAGCCATCGGGCGTCCTGAGCGCATGTTCGCGCTTCTGGAAGTCGTAGGTTTCCGCCACGAACCGCGTGACGGTTTCCTGCAGCATCTTCTGTTCGTCGTTCAGGTCGAAATCCATGGCGCGTCAAAGTCCCAGCATGGTCTTGGCGATGATGTTCTTCTGGACCTCATTGGACCCACCGAAGATCGACACCTTGCGCATCGTGAAATAGAAAGGAGCGGCGGCGTTGACCCAACCATCGTCCGGATCGTTAGGCGCATGGTCATGGTCGGGCATGGCGAGGCCAGCCGGGCCTGCCAGCTCAGCGACCAGTTCGGTCATGCGCTGCTGCATTTCCGTGCCCTTGACCTTCAGGATGGACGCCGCCGCGTTGGCGCCGCCGCCATGGGCATCGGCGGCGACGACGCGCAACTGGGTCAGTTCCAGCGCCCGCAATTCCACCTCCACCTCCGCAAGCTTGTGCGCAAGGCGGCGCTGTTCTTCGTCGGTCAGGGTGCCGTCCGCGGCAAGGCGGCTCTCCAGCGCGCGCAGTTGCGAAAGCCTTTCCTTGGAAAGACCGATGCGGGCGATGCCGCTGCGTTCGCTGCCCAGCAGATGCTTGGCGACGTCCCAGCCCCGGCCTTCCTCGCCAATGACATTCTCCACCGGCACGCGCACATCGTCGAAGAAGACTTCATTGGCGTCATGCTCGCCATCGATCGTCTCGATCGGGCGGACGGTGATGCCCGGCGTCTTCATGTCCAGCAGCAGGAAGGTGATGCCCTGCTGCTTCTTGCCGCTGCTGTCGGTGCGGAACAGGCCGAACATCCAGTCCGCATGCTGGGCCTGTGTCGTCCAGATCTTCTGTCCGTTGAGGACATAATGATCGCCGTCTCGAACCGCCGTCGTCTTGAGGCTGGCAAGGTCGGAACCGGCGCCGGGTTCGGAAAAGCCCTGGCACCACCAGATGTCGATATTGGCGGTGGCGGCGAGGAACCCGTCCTTCTGCGCCGGCGTGCCGAACTTGCACAGCACCGGACCGATCATGTTGACGTTGAACGGCGATCCTTCTGGGGCATGGGCCAACGCCATTTCCTCCTGAAAGATATAGCGCTGAGCCGGGGTCCAGGCCTGCCCGCCATATTCGACGGGCCAATGCGTCACGGCCCATCCCCGCGCGTTGAGGATGCGTTGCCACCGGACCGTATCCTCCTTGGTCATATGATCGCGGTTGATCATCTTGCGCCGCAGATCCTCTGGGAGGGCATCCTTGAGGAAGGTCCGCACCTCATCGCGGAAGGCCGTTTCCTCGGGCGTAAAATCCAGTTTCATCGCGCTGTTCCCATATAAGAACCCCTTCCCCAGCAGGCATTAGGCTCCCAAGTCAACGGCGCGACCAAGGCCTTCACATGCCCGATATCATTGCGTCAGATCGAACAGCACGCGCCCGCCCCCGCCCGTCCGGGCAAGCGCAATCCCCTCCTCCGCACGGGACAGCGGAACGATGGCGCGCACCGGCAGGGACGGCGGATCGGCGGCATGGAGCGCGGCCAGTTCCCCGAACATGGCGTGCACGCCCTCAACACCCATGGCTTCCTCCGCAGGGCGAAGGCTGAAGCCCAAGATCGAGAGACCGCCGCCGGTCAGCAATTGCGAACGAACCTGGATCGGCTCGCCGGAGAGATGGCCGAACAGCAACAGCCGGCCGCCCGGCGCCAGGCAGCTTGCAAGCCGGCCGGTCGCCGCGCCCGCCACGCAATCGAGTGCGGCGCGGACAGGCCGCCCGCCCGACGCCGCCAATGCGCGCTCCGCCAGACCGTCGCCATCCAACAGCGCATCGGGTGTCGCGGGATGCGGCCTTCGCACGACATCGACAACCTTGACGTCCATGCGCGCGGCAAAGGTGCGAACCCAATGCGCCACGACCGATCCCGCGCCATGCTGGACCAGCGCGTCACCCGGAAGCACGCCCGCGTTGCGCAGGAGGAGATAAGCGGTCGGAGGATTGATCCGCAGCATCGCCGCCTGCACGGGATCGAATCCGGCCGGCAGAGCTATCAGAAGGCGGCGGGGCAAAAGGCGCATCGCACACCAGTTGCCCCGACCAAGCACCATCACCAGATCGCCCGGACGAAGGTCGGCAACGGCTTCGCCCACTGCCTCCACCAGCCCCGCGCCCTCGGCTCCCAGCGGTTGGTCATGCGGCAGATCAAAGGAATATCCGCCTTCAATCGCCAGAAGGTCAGCCGGATTGACAGGCGCATAGGCCATGCGCACCAGCACTTCATCATTCCGGGGCACGGACGGCGCCGGCGCCTCCGCAAGGCGGACACGCCCCTTTCCGCAGGGCAGCACCGCGCGGTTCACGCCGATACCGGCCCTGCGCTCAGGCGAAATGCCGCCGGTAGCTGGCGATCTTGATCGTCTCGGGCATTTTCACGACATTGCTGCTGTCCCGCTCCAGCCCGTCTTCCTCCTGATGCAGTTCGGCAATCCGGGCTTTGCGGCTGATCAGCAGGTCCAGTATTTCCTGTCCGCGCTCCGCAATCACGGACGGCCGGGCGATGACGCTGACGGTCAGCCGATCCATATTCCGGCCGAAAGGCAGTAATACAGCGACGCAGCCGACCCCGTCCCGATCCTGTTCGATGGCCCAGCCCTTTTCACGCAGCACGGCGAATTCGGACAGAAGCTCGGCCAGGCGGACATGCCGGGACAGGTCTGTTTCCTCCGCGTTCAGGCGGTGGACCGCGGAACGGATGCCTTCATTGCGGTAGCTCGAAAGCAGCAGCCGCCCCTGCGTGCTGTGCAGGATGGACAGCTGATCGCCCGCATGAGCATCGAGCGCATCCTCATTATTGCCGTGGATGACATGCAGATGCTGCAGCACATAGTTGGAACTGGTCGACAGCAGCACCGTTTCGCCCGTCAGCTTGGCGATCTCGTCGATTGCGGACAGCACCGGCCCGCCACGGAACAGCGAAGGCTTCACCCAGGCGCCGAGCAGGGCGACCCGCGCGGTCGGACTGTAGGTCCGGCGAACGCGATTATAGTGGAGATAGCCCAGCCGCGTCAGGCAGCGGAGCAGTTCGGATGTGCTGGATTGCGGATAGTTCAGCGTGCGCGACATTTCCATGACGGTGGCGACGCGGCGATCCTGGTCGAAATATTCCAGGATCTCCAGCACTCGATGCGCGGATTTGATGGTCCGGGATGCGCTGGTGGCCATTGGCTTTCCTCTTCCTCCCGCGGATGCATGAAATTGCATCTGCTGCACGGATTTTCGTACCGCATCATGAATATAATGTCCAACGGTTTTTCGAATTGCGTTCGAATTTTCGAACAGCTATGCAATGCGAGTTGAGACCGGAAAGGTGAACAGGGGACGATGCAGCAGGCCAAATCAGAGGAAACCCGCGCCCGCGGACCGAAGGCGATCACCCGCGTGCTCGATCTGCTGGCCCTGCTGGCAGGCAAGCAGGACGGCATGAGCCTAGCCGAACTCAGCGCGGTCATGACGGTGCCCAAGAGCACATTCATCGACACGCTGCGGGGTCTGTGCGACATGCATTATCTGTCCTGTCAGGAGGGGCGATACCGACTGGGTCCGGCGGCCTATCATTTCGCCAGCCGGATCGTGCGCCATTGGTCTGCGCCGGAACTCATCCGCGCCCTGGTCAAGCAGCTCGCCTCCGAAACCCGCGAGTCGGTGGGGTTCGCCATTGCCGATTGGGAAATCGGGCAGGCCATCTACACCGAGGCGAGCAACAGCCCGCAGCCGGTGCGATATGCCATGCAGGCGGGGCTGCGTGCGCCGCTCTACGCCAGCGCTGCCGGGCGTGTCCTCATGGCCTTTGCCAGCCCCGAACAGGTGGAGGAATATCTGGACCGCGCCCATCTCAGGAAGTTGACGGACAGCACGCGGACCGACCCCGATGTCATCCGCGCCGGCCTCGCGGCGATACGCGAACAGGGCTATTGCGCCAGCTTCGGGGAGATGTTGAGCGACACCGCGGCCCTGGCGGTGCCGGTCATGGGCCCTGACGGCGATCTGCTGGGGGCGCTCATGCTGGCGGCTCCGCTGGACCGGATGAAGCAGAATTTCGAACGGCTTCTGAATGCCACGGTGGAGGCGGGCCGCCACGCCTCAGCGGGAAGCTGACGCGCGGCGACGGGTCGGATCAGGTTCAGACCGGCAGGCCCATGAAGCGCATGCCGTTTTCGTACATGACCTTGCGGACATCCGATGCCGACAGGTCTCTGCACGCTTCCTCCGCGAACAGGCGCGGTTCTGCGACGCCCTCCGCATGGGGATAGTCCGATCCCATCAGGACCCAATCGGCATTGCCGACCTGATCGATGATGGATTTCAGATCATCCTCCGGATAGGCGACGACCGACACATGCCGGGCGAAAATGGCGCTCGGCCGGTCCTTCAACTGGCCGGCGGGCCAATGGCCGTTCTTCGCGATGCCCCGGCACTTGTCCATCTTCACCAGCATGGACGGAACCCATTCGGCGCCATTTTCGGCCGACAGCAGCCTTATATTGGGATAGCGTTCGAAGAAGTTCCAGAAGATGAAGCTCGACAGCGTCTCGATCACCGGCCGCTCCGAATAGCCGTGCATCCACACGAAGGCGGACTGCCGGATGCGCGATTGCTGCATCCCCTCCCCCCACAGCGCCATATGGTCCTTCATGTAGATGGCTTCGGAAACATGGAAGACGACGCGGATGCCGGCTTCATTGGCGATCGCCCAGAAGGGATCGTGATCCGGATGCGCGGGCGCCTTGCCGTTATAGGGGCCCATCGGCATCAGGATGAGCTTCGCGCCCTTGGCGACGACATCCTTCAGCGCCTTGCAGGCTTCCTCGACATTGTCGAGCGTCATGATGGGGCATGAGAAGATGCGGTCGTTGTAATTATACTTCCACTGGTCGTACATCCAGCCATTATAGGCGTTCAATACCGGATAGGCATAGCGCGGGTCGTCCAGGAAACTGATGGCCGTGATCATGTTGCCGACGAAGAGGATGGACGAACGCACATCCCAGGCATCGAGCAGTTTCACCCGTTCCCCCGGCTCGACCATGGCCGGGGTCTTGGGCACATGCATGTCGATCTCGGCCTTGCCCTCCTTCATGGCGCGCAGCCATTCATGCAGCTTGCCGGGCGCGGGAACGCGGCCATCCTCGAACAGATGGTCGGCGCTGATCTCCACCTTGCGCGGCCCCACATACATGGCGAAGTCGCCGTCCGGTCCTGTCTTGAACGTGACGCCATAACGTTCGGCGGCGTCTTGGGGCAGATATTTCGTCCATGCCTCATCCGTTTCCCAGAAATGCGTATCGGCATCGAAGATCGGACCGGAATAAACGGGCGAAGTTTCCGCCGCCTCGATTTGTGCAGACATGATGTTCCTTCCCCAAAACCATGACGTTATTCGATATGATCTGGATCGCGCCGCCATCAAACCCGGGCGTCCAGTGTCGAAACCTGTAAGTGTCGAAATCTATATAGGCATGGCTGCATGTCGCGAATATCGGCCCGGCCCTGCCATCACATAGGCGATGGGATGCCGATGCCATCAGATGGCCGATCAGTGTGTGTTACCCTCCGATGGCGGTGGCGGCGTTATTGACGCGGGCACGCCGCCACCCATAGGCCAGACAATCAAAACGCATGGAGGCAACGGATGGCTGAGCTGGACGAGAAACAGAAATCGGGCGTCGACTTCATCAGCGGCATCATGGGCGAAGGGTTCGGCAACGCCTTTCGGGAAGCCTGCACCGCTGACCGTTTCGGCTCGCCCATTCCGCGCATGGCGGCAAGCTGGGCCTTTCACGACGCGTGGCAGCATCAGGGCCTTGCGCCCAGGGAAAAGAGCATGGCCGTCATATCGGCGCTCATCGCCATGCGACAGTCGCTAGAACTGAAGAACCACGTCAAGATCGGCATCGCCAACGGACTGACGGCGCAAGAGCTGGAGGGATTGCTGGTGCAGCTTACGCCCTATGTCGGCTTCCCCTGCATCGCCTCCGCCACCACGGCGGTCATCGAGGCCATGCGGGAAGCGGGCGTGTCCCCGGACGTGCAGACGGCGGAGGAAAAGGGGCTGTTGTGACCGGCGCGACGACCATGGCGAATCCGCATTTTTCCGACCTGCCGAAGACGCTGGAACACACATTGCCGGAAGTCATCGCGCATGTCGCGGCACGCTATGGCAGCACGCCCTTCATCATAGGCGAGGACGGAGCGCGGATCAGCTTCGCGCAATATAAGGACCGTGTGGACGGTCTTGCCCGCGCCCTGATCGCCCATGGCGTCGCCCATGGCGACCGGGTGGCGATCTGGGCGCCCAACAGCCCGGAATGGATGATCGCGGCGGCGGCGGCGGAAAGCATCGGCGCGATCATGGTGCCGGTCAACACCCGCTTCAAGGGTGGGGAAGCGCTCTACATATTGGCGAAGACGCGCGCCAAGATCCTGTTCACCGTGACGGGATTTCTGGGCAATGACTATGCCGCCATGCTGGTTCAGGCGGGCGGCGGCGCAGGCGAAACCGGGCCAGTGCGCGACCTGCCGGGGTTGAGCCATATCGTGGCGCTGGACGGGCCTGCCTTCGCCGCCTTCCAGCGCGAACAGGCGGACGAGGCAGAGCTGGCGGCGCGGATCGCGGCCGTGACGCCGCAGACCATCGCGGACATTCTTTTCACCAGCGGCACCACCGGGCAGCCGAAGGGCGCGATGCACAATCATGGGCAGGCGCTATGGGTGCCGGCCATCTGGAACGAATCCAACGACCTGCGGGCGGGCGACCGCATGGCCATCGTCAATCCCTTCTTCCACAGCTTCGGTTACCGGTCGGGCTGGATTTCCGCGCTGGTCGCGGGAATCACCGTCCATCCGCTGGCGACATTCGACGCGGAAGCGCTGCTGGGGCTGATCGAGCGTGAGAAGATCAGTGTGCTGATGGGACCGCCGACCATCTTCTTCTCGCTGATGGAGCATCCGCATTTCGGTGCGTTCGACATCTCATCCCTGCGGGTTGGGCATACGGGCGCATCCAATGTTCCGGTGGAGCTGATCCGCGCCGGGCGGGAGATATTCGGGTTCGACCTGTTCCTGACCAGCTTCGGCCAGACCGAATGTACGGCGCTGGCCACAGTCAACTATCCCGACGCCAGCTTTGAAACCATTGCAAAGACTGTCGGCAAGCCGCTGCCCGGCGTCGAACTGCGCATCGTCGATGGGGACGGCAATCCGCTGCCTCCCGGAGAAAGCGGCGAACTGCTGATTCGCGGGCCTGTGGTCATGCAGGGCTATTTCGAGGAGCCGGAGCA
Source organism: Sphingobium sp. SA916 (assembly GCF_002894065.1). Classification (NCBI taxonomy): domain Bacteria; kingdom Pseudomonadati; phylum Pseudomonadota; class Alphaproteobacteria; order Sphingomonadales; family Sphingobiaceae; genus Sphingobium; species Sphingobium sp. SA916. The sequence continues at coordinate 11,844 of NZ_LXYF01000003.1, read as the reverse complement.
GACCGCGGCGACGATCGACGCGGATGGCTGGCTTCATAGCGGCGATGTCGGGTGCATTGGCGAGGACGGCACGCTCCGCATTCTCGACCGCCTCAAGGATGTCGTCATCGTCGGCGGATTCAACGCCTATCCGGCGGAGATCGAGAATATCCTGCGCAAACATCCCGCCATCGCTGATGTGTGCATTATCGGCTGGCCCGACGATCGCATGGGCGAGGTCTGCGCCGCCTGCGTCATCCTCAAGGAAGGCGCGGCGCTGACGCTGGCCGAACTGACGGCCTGGAGCCGCGAGCAGATGGCGAATTACAAGGTGCCTCGCCATTTGTTCCTGGTGGATGACTTTCCGCGCACGCCCTTGGGGAAAATCCAGAAATTCCTGCTGCGCGACCAGGCGAAGGCCCAAGCCGCGGGCTGATCACAGAATGGAAGCGAGCATGACCATGAAGTTCAAGGGCGACTTCTATCAGATCGGCGTCGTCGTGCGCGACATCGATGCAGGCATGGCGCATTATCGCAATCTGCTGGGCCTTGGGCCTTTCTGGCGGCTCGATACCGATTATGAAGGGCGCTATCGCGACTGGCGCGGGCGCTTCGCCAATAAGAACGCCTTCACCAAATGGGGCGACGTCTATCTGGAAATGATCGAGCCGGTGGTCGGCCAGGGGAACGCCAGGGAATGGCTGGAAACGCGCGGTGAAGGCATTTTCCATCTCGGCTATGCGGTCGACGACCTGTCGCAGCGGCCCGATGGCGTCGATTGCGTGTTCGAAAGTTGGGGCGCCAAAATGCCCAATGGCGATGCGGCGGTGATCCACCTCGATACGGTGGAGCAGCTTGGTTATTATGTGGAGCTTTCGGACCGGGCTTTGGCCGACAAGCTGAACGCCAGAATCGACAAGTTCATGAATGAACTGGCGATATGAACGCGCGCTGCGTCTCCTATTTGCCCTAAGGCAATAGGAGACGCAGATCGTGGTCCAGCGCCGCCTGCCCGAAGCGGGCCGCATAGGCGGTGTTGACGGCCTCGGTCTGAAACCGCACCTCATTGGTGAGGAAGATGAACAGGCCCCACAGGATAGACCGCCTGTAGTCGAGCCAGGCCGCTTCCCAATCCAGAACGGGACCACCCTCCCGCGCCAGCGCGTCGAGATAGATACGCAGCAGATCGCCTTCCCATGCGGCGCGGTCGGCCAGGTCGGAGGCGCAGACGATATGATAGGAGACTTCATGGTGCCAGGCGGTCTGCGCCACCTGTGCGTCGAAATAGCCGGGCGTGCCGTCCTCCAATATGTAGAGATTGCCCAGATGCGTGTCGCCATGGATCAGGCAGCGGGGCTGGGCGCGCTGAATCTCCCCTATGGTCATCAGCGCCCGTTCCATCCAGTCGCGGTCGTGCAGCCGGGTGGAGACGGCCGCGCCACGCGGCAAGGCCCTATAATGCGCCCAGACATCGGGCAGGAGATAACGGCGCATATAGTCCAGCCCCCAGCCGTCGAACCGGCTGGCGATGTCGGCCCAGCGGCCGCCGGGCCGGAAATGGGGTGAAGCCCAGGTCGCGGCATGATAGGCGGCCATGGTCTCCATGCGGCGGGCGATCTGGTCGAACCGGTGCGGGCGCAAGGCGTCGCAGAAATCGACGCCGGGGCGCTTCAGATCCTCCATGATGACGATGGACTGGTGCGAATGGGGGTCGGTGCCCGCGAAATAGGCGCGCGGCGACGGCATGGGGATGAGCGGCTGGATGTCGGCGTAGAAGCGCGTTTCATTGGCGTACATCGCCGCCATCTTCGGGCTATGCTCCTCAAAGCCGCCCTTGACGATCAGGGTTTCGCCAATCTGCCCGGCGCCCTCCCCTTCCACGGCGAGGCGAACGCGAATCTTGGTCGATGTGCCGAGAATGACATCGATCACCTGCGATTCAACAACGGATATATGAGGCAGCCGCTGGCGCAAGGCGCGGGTCAGCCACGCGCTGTCGATCTGCTGCGGCGTCAACGGCAGGGGTAGCGCATCGGCGGGATAAGCCTCACTCATCATTCTCTCCAGCGTCGTTTCCGCACAGAATGCCAGACGGCGGCGTGCAAGAAAAAGGGGACGCAGAACTCTGCGCCCCCTTGATGCTTCACGGCCCGGGCCGGATCAGAATTTGAAGCCGACTTCCACGCCATAGGTGCGCGGTTCGCCATAGACGCTGTTCTGGAAGCCCAGCCCTTCCGCGATGAGGCCCAGCACGCCGATGCGGTAGGTCTCGTTCAGCGCGTTGTTGACGAAGGCCGCCACCGAAGCGCCCGAACCGCCGACATTGTTGAGTTCGGCGCGCAGGTTGATCAGCGAATAGGCGGGCTGCACGCCCTGTATCTCGAAGTCGTCGAGATAGATCTTGCTGCGCCAGGTATAGTTCAGGACGAAGTTGAGCTGGCCCAGATCTTCGCTGACCGGCGGCGAAATGGTTGCCGTGGCGCCGAGCTGATGCTTGGGCACGCCGCGCTGCTCGAACTCGGTCAGGCCGTTCAGCACGACCCGGCCTGCCCGGATGTCGACCTTCGTATAGGAATAGAAGGCCGCCAGCGAGAAGCTGTCGGTGCTGAAATTCGCCTCGAACTCGCCGCCGACATTGCGCTGCTTGGCGGTGTTGTCGACAATGGTGAAGACATTGCCGTCGATGAAGGTCGCGCGCTGCTTCTGCACGTCGCTGCCGTCCTGACGGAACAGGGCGGTGCTGGTGGTCAGGCGGCCCGCGCCCAGCCGGTGGTTGGTCTTCAGGCCGATTTCATATTCATCGACGAATTCGGGCAGGAACGGCCGAAGCGTGATCGCGTCGGTGGCCCGGGTCGAAAAGCCGCCCGCGCGGAAACCATGGCGATAGGACGCATAGGTGGTGACTTCCGGGCTCGGCTCATATTGCACCGTCGCGTCGTAGGTCCATTCCTTGAACGACTTGCTGTTGGTGAAAGAACATTGGCTGAGTGGAACCCGCTGAACGCCGGCAGTCGAGGTATCGGTGTCGAACGAGCAGCGGCCGAAGGTGCCGTCAGCATTGGGATAGTTGGGCTGCGAAGGCGAAACGGTGATCTTGCGCTTGTCATAATTATAGCGAAGACCGCCGGACAGGCTGAGCTGATCCGTGACCTTGAAGGTGCCGGCGACGAATGCGGCCGCGGTGCGCGAATAGCCTTCGCCCGGATTGCTGGTGACGAACAGCGTCGCGTCTGTCGTCGCAGGATTGAGGCCGGCCCCCAGGATATTCAGTTGAGGCAGCGTATTGGCGAGCGAACCGTCAATGCCCTTTTCCTCGAAATAATAACCGCCGACGATGAGGTCGAGCCGGTTTTCGAACATCTTGGCCTGAAGTTGCAGTTCTTCGGAAATGTTGCGTGAACGCGCAAACTGATAAGGGGCGATCAGGAAGGCGGGAATGCCGTCATAATCCTGAACGGTATCCCGACGCTCCTTGCGATAACCGAAGATATTCTTCAGCGTCAGGCCGTCGGCCAGATCCCAGGTCGTCTTGTTGGTGATGCCCCAGTTCTTGATGCTCTCCCGCGGCAGGCCGAACACGTCGAGATTGCTGCCATTGCCCGACCCGGAATTGAGCGTGAAGCGGCGCGAGCGGAACAGCTGCTGCGCCTCCGCGAACTGACCCGGAATATCCGCGAGTCTGGCATAGTTGTTGAGAGCCGAAGGATAGTTGATGGATGTCAGGAAAGACGCCGTGCCGTTTTCCCGCGACTTGAACCAGTCGAATATAGTCAGCGATTCGATGCCGTTGCCCGGCGAGACCAGCGCCGACACGCGGAACGTGTCGTAATTCTGGTTGTCGAGGCGCAGGCCGCTGCCGATGTCGCGCGCCCAGCCGTCGCGTTCGCGGGTCTTGCCCGCGAAGCGAAGGGCGACGGAATCCCCGACGGGCACATTCACCATGCCGAACAGGTCGTGCATGTCGTAATTGCCATATTGGCCGCGCACTTCGCCGGCGAATTCGCCCAGCTTCGGATGAGCAGGCTCGACCAGCACCGCGCCGCCGGTCATGTTGCGGCCGAAGAGCGTGCCCTGGACGCCCTTCAGAACCTGAACCGATTCCAGATCGTAAAGGCTGTTGCCGAAACCATAGGGGCGCGGCTGCACCACTTCAGCGAAATAGGTGCCGACCGGCGGGTCGGTGAAAAGCTGCGTTTCCTGCGTGCGCTGGCCGCGCAGCGAGAAGGCGACGGTGTTGCGCTGGCTCTGCGCGCTCGTGATCGACAGCGAAGGGGTGCGATATTGCAGACCCTGAACGTCGGTCACGCCCGAGCGGGAAAGCTGTTCGCCCGAAATGGCGGAGACGGAAATCGGCACATCCTGGAGCGCTTCGTCGCGACGGCGCGCCGTGACCACGATGTCGCCGCTCGATACGCCTTCGGCCTGCGGCTGCGCATTATCCTGCGCGAAGGCAGGCGCGGATATGAACAGGGCCGCACAGGTCGCGGCAAGATAGCGTCGATAGGTCATTGCATCCTCTCAAGGACTGGATGGAACCGGCCAATAGGCTCTGCTCTGAAGCCGGCGAACGGATGAAAGCCAGCTAGCCTCATTTCCGGCCATGCCAAACCCTTGATTAGCGCATGTTATGCATCATCAGATACACGATCTTCTGATCGCCGGCGGAAGAGGATGAAGATTTGAGCGGATGGTTGATTCCAGGCCACAGTTCGACCGCCGGCTTTTCGCTTTCTATCCTGACGGTTACATGGGCATCAACATTCCGACCAAAGCAAATCTCCAGATCTTCGTCGGATGCTTTTGTCCGGCCGCCCGGATATTTTCACTCAAACGCTGATCCTGCGCGACCAGGCGGCGCGCCGTGCGCGGAGTTGATCCTCGCGCTGCTGCCGGTTCGTCCGCACGATGCCGGCGGGCAAATGCGCGTCCAGCCGGTCGAAGGGCAGGATGTCGAGCCAGTGAACCGGCCCAGCGCCCTGCTGCGTTTCCGGAAGACCCTGCCAGCGGATCATCGGCAACAGGTCGCGCAATCCGTCCGTCTGCACCCAATTGGCGACGCCCGGATCGCGCGCCGAAACGACCGCGGTGATCAGCCCGTCGGCATCGCGCGCCGATTGTGCCGCGGAGAGGCCGCTCTGCAAAAGATGCGCGTCGATGGACCGGTACCACCACATCGCCAGTTGCAGGCTGCTATAGGCCGCGCCGGCGGGGTCGAAGCGGATGATCGCCGCCTGATCCTCCTCCAGACGAAGCCTTCCAATGCTGCTTGCCTGGGTGACGAGGCCGCCGACGCTGGCCGTGCGCACGGGTTGCGGCATGCTGTTGGCCGGACGTGCCGCCGACAGGCGGAAAAACCAGAAATAGAGCGGCACCTCTTCCCGCGCCCGCCGCAGCGCTTCGTCCAGCCGCTGCTCGAAGGAGAAATGCTGGGCGCCGGCCGCGTCGATCCGTTCGATCTCCAGTGCCAGTGGCGTCTCTCTTTCCCAATCCATCATCGAATCGCGCACGAACAGGAATTTGACGCGTGGATTGGTCGTCATGTGGTTGCGCCGCCCATTGGCGGGCTGATCGTCTATGGTGATCGTGAAGCGACCGTCCTGCGTCATATCGATGCCGGGCAGTTCGACTGCCTGGACGGTCATCGATGTGCCCCAATTCTCGACGAGCGTGAAGGACACATGCGCCGGGCAAGCGTCGATCACCCGGCCAGTGATCCGATAACGGCCGCCATGTGCGATGCCCGCGAGGCGATAACAATTGTCGGGATTGTCGCCGCCCATCCGCGCATCGGGCACGACCGCGCCGTTCCAGCCATGGCCCGGCATGAAATTACGCACGAAGCGAGGCCGGACCGGATCGCGGGCCGCCGCCTTGAACAGGTAATTGCCGATCCACGCATCCATCGCCGCGTCGAAAAGCGGCTCGACCTCCGGCGGCACGTCGCCGCCATGACCCACGCGCCAGAGCTGCGCGCAATGGTCGCGCGCCGCCCTGGTTGCCGCATCGTCCCACATGGCGCGAACTTCCGCTTCGGCGGCGAACTGATCCGCATTGGCGATTGGATTGGTCATCAGCCCTCTCTCATGTCGGCATTCGGCATCAGGCCGAACGTCAGGCGAAGCGCCCCAGCCTGAACCGGCGCGAATAGCCCTCGAACGCCGTCTCGATCATTTCGCGGGTGAGGCCGAAAGGCTCCAGCGCATAATCGTAGCGGCCATAGCGGTTGGAGGCGTTGCCGGGATCGGCCAGCCAGGCCCGCATCCGCGCTTCGAATTCCCGTGTGCAATCCAGTTGCCAATGGCCATAGGCGCGGCGGATGACGTCCACCGGATCGCGCGTCAGGTCGTGGAAATCGACATGGAAGATGCGCGGATCGTCCACCAGCGGATTTTCCATCGTTTCGGACAGCGATGCGGCGATGCTTTCGACAAAGGCGGGGCCAAGAGCCTGGAAATCCATCTGCCAGTTGGTGATGCCGCCATAGAGCACGGCCGTGATCGCCATGATCGACGGATGAACCTGAACCGGGTCCCGGTGCGGCCAGATGCACAGCGCATCGGGATAGGCTTCGAACAGCGCGTCCAGAGCGAACTGGTGATAGATGCCCTTGACCACCCAATGACTGGTGGGCTGCCGCCACTGCAACTGCTGGAGGAACTGGCGGTGGAAGCGGTAGGCATCGGCAATATTGCTGGCGTCGAGGATCATCGCCAGCGCAGGCAGCTTGTACAGCAGCGAAGGATAGGCGTTCTGGAAGTCGAGGGTGAAGATTTCCTCGCATTCGATCGGGCAATGTCCGCGCTTGTCCCAATAGGGGTGCAGGGTCAGCAGACCGGGCGAGCGCATCAGCATCTCGTCCAGTTCCCGGGCGGCCAGTTCGATCCGTTCCGGCGTCGCTGGCACCTCGCCCGGCGGTGGACTGGGCGAATGGCTATGCCACCAGAGCGGTGCGCGGGCGCCAATATCCTCGGCCAGTAGCGAATGGATGAGCGTGGTGCCGGTACGGCCGAAGCCGATGACGAAAATGGGTCGCTCGATCTTCTCCTCGGCAATGGCGGGAATGCGCTTGCGGTCGGCGGCCAGGCGCAGGCGCGTCGATAACAGCTTGCGCAGTTGCAGTTCGACGTCGGCCTTCTGCTCCGCGCGCAGAGGGGGCTGGTCGTTCAGCCAGGCTATGAACCGCTCGACCCGTCCGACCAGCGCGGGATCGGGCGTATCGAAATGGCCGGCGATCATCTGCGAGCTACGAATGAGAGCCGAAGCGTCTATGCCGGTCGAAAGGGTAGCGACATTTCCAACCTTTTCCGACCTGCTCCGCATCATCCGCTCCTATTTAGTTTACCAAGATATGGAAACTGGATCGGATTGGCGCAGAAAAGTCAATGAACTCGCAGAACATCACATATCTGGAGGAGGGAATTCGGAACGATCGTTCTGATCGGCAGCGGCCACGACCGCTTCCGCGACCGTCAGGGATTCTATCATGGCCTGATATTGCCGATCGCTGAGCATCGTTGGCCAAAGGATGTGCGGAGCGGTGCGGTCGACCGCCACCAGCCTGGTGAGCGCGGCTCGACCTGCATGGGTCAATTCGATGAACAGGCCGCGCCGGTCGTCGGGATTGGGAACGCGGCGAATGAAGCCGAGCGCCTCCAGCCGGTCGACCCGCTTGGCGACGCCCGCCAGCGACATGAGGAAATAATGTTTGAGTGCAGTCGGCGCGATGCGATGGGGCGGCCCCACGCGGTACAACGCATCGAGCAGGAGCACGTCGCCCGAGGTCAGCCCCTCCCTTGCGGCGGACTGCGTCATATGCCGCTCCATGCTGCGGGCTAGGCGCAGCAGGCGCGTGGTGACGGAATAGGCGCGGACCAGCACGGGATCATAGTCGGTCGCCCAGGCCGCCAGCGCGGCCTGAAGCGGATCGGGATTGTGTCGGCCATTATCGTTCGGACCCGTATCGTTCAGGTGCGGAGCATCGCTGACCTGCGCCTGCGGGTCGGGCAGGATGCGAAAGGCCGGGCCGGGCGCCAGCCGCCGGTCGGTCGACCAGAGCAGCACGCCCGCCTCGATCAGTTGATCGACGCGCCGGGATGCCGAGGATTTGCTGGCATAGTCCCACAGCCGGGCAAGGCCCGCCATGGATGGAATGGTGCGATGCACCGCATAATGCGCCTCCAGCGCGGCGCGGCATGCCTCAAGGTCCCGCCGCCCTTCCCCAGTCCTGGCCCTTCCCGTCATCGCCCCACAAAGCCATAGGCCGATACGATCCGCAAGGGGCGGGCGCGATCCGCCTGCCCGGCCAAGGACCGAAATTCCCGCCCAGGCGAATTTTCCTGCTTCGGGAAAACCCGTTCCTGCCTGCGCGGGAACAGCTTGTGCCTCGGCCCTGATCGGGACAGGCTTTAGCCGAAGATGCTGTTCCCGAACCGCTCGCCATGCTGGATCAGGTCGCCATATTGCTTTTCGATGCACATCAGGCGCCGGAAATAATGGCCGATCGCATATTCATCGGTCAGGCCATAGCCGCCATGCACCTGAATGCCGTTGCGCGAGACGGTCTGCCCGGCCTCCCCGACGACGAGCCGCGCAGCGGAGAGCGCGGCGGACCGCCTCGCCTCATCCTGATCGGCATTGGCCAAGGCATGGTAGAGCATGGATCGCGCCTGATGGGCCGCGACGAAATTATCGGCCATGATATGCTGGATTGCCTGGAAGGAACCGATCGCGGCACCGAATTGCTTCCGCTCCTGAACATAGGCGCAGCAGATTTTGTTCGCTGCCTCCATCGCGCCCACCGCCTGGGCCATCAGCGCGATCGAAGCGCGGTCGATCGCCTCGCGCAGTACCGCCGAGCCGCGATTGCCGCCGATCAGCAGAGCCGCGGACGGCAACTTTACATCGGCAAGGACGATGTCGGACGCGCGGGTGCCGTCGATCAACGCATAGGACCGGGCGGAAAGGCCGGATGCATCGGCGGGCACGAGGAACAGGCCGATGCCCTCCTCTCCCTCGATGCGAGCCGAGACGATCAACTGCCCCGCGCCCGGTGCATCGAGCGCCATGATTTTAGCACCCGACAGAATATAACCGTCGCCCGAAGGACGAGCCTTTGTGCCCGTCACTTCGACATCGAGCGGATGAGCGCCATTTTCCTGATGCGCGAGCGCGACGCGCAGCGTGCCGCCCGCGATCTCCCCCAGCAATTCCAATGCGCGCGCTTCGTCCGCCGCCTGCTTGAACACATGATCGGCCAGGACGACCGTGCTGACATAGGGTTCGGTCGCCAGCGCCTTGCCAAGCGCGATGTTGAGCAGCGCAATATCCTCCATCGTGCCGTCCAGACCGCCCGCTGCCTCCGGCACCGGCAGGGCGAGCCAGCCCAGTTCCGCGAACTGCGCCCAGCGCGCCTCGTCAAAGCCCAGCGCGCTCGATCGCTGATGCCGCCAATATTCGACGTCGGCATTTTCGGACAGCAGCCGATCGGCGCTGTCCAGAAGCATCGCCTGAATGTCCGACTTCGCGAAATCCATTGTCCCTGTCTTCCCCTCAAAGGCCGAAGGCGAGCCTGGCCAGAATATTCTTTTGGATTTGCTTCGAGCCGCCATAGATGGTCGCCGCCCGGTTGATCAGCGCCACGGTGGTCCGGCCGGGCGCATAGTCGGGCCACACGTCCGTGGGCGCTGGCGGCGGCACGGGCGCGGCGTCGAAGAAGCGCAGCGACTTGGCGCCCATGGCGTCGACCTGCAACATGGTGATTTCCTGTTGGAGTTCCGAGCCCCTGATCTTCAGCACGGAGGCGGCGGCAGCCTCCGGCGTGTCCAACTCCTCATGCGCCAGCACGCGCAGCACGGACCATTCCAGCGCGAGCAGATCCGCCTCCGCCTTCGCGAAACGGGCCCGGAAGGCGGGATCGTCCGCGACGCGGCGGCCGCCCACGATTTCGCCAAGCGCGATGTCCTTCGCGCGGGCAAGCTCACGCTTGCTCCAGTAAATGAAACTGGACGTGGTACGCTCATGCTCCAGCAGGAACTTGGCATAGGTCCAGCCCATGCCCGGCTCCCCGATCAACTGGTCGGCGCGCACTTCGACATTGTCCAGGAACACCTCGCACAGATGCGCCTCGCCATTGATCTGCGGAATCTGGCGCACGGTGATGCCCGGCGTGTCCATCTTGATGATCAGGAAACTGATGCCGCGCTGCGGCTTTACAGTCTTGTCGGTGCGGACCAGGAAAAAGCCCCAGTCCGCATGTGCGGCGCCGCTGGTCCAGATCTTCTGCCCGTTGACGATATATTTGTCGCCGACCAGTTCGGCGCTGGTGCGCAGCGAGGCGAGATCGGAGCCTGACCCCGGTTCGGAAAAGCCCTGCGCCCACATGGTCGCGCCTTCGCGGATCATGGGCAGGAACCTGTCCTTCAGATAATCGGAACCATAGGTGTAGAGCACCGGCCCCAGCATATGCGTGCCGCCCCAGTCGAATTCGGGCGCGTCGGCCCTGTACAATTCCTCATTGAAGATGAAGAGCTGCATCGGAGTCCAGCCGCAGCCGCCAAACTCCACCGGCCAGTGCGGCACGGATCGGCCATGGGCGTTGAGGATGCGCATCCATTCCAGCAAGTCGGGCACGGCGGCGTTGTTGGCGACCTTCCGACGCTGGCGCTCCTTCATGTCGGCGGGCAAGACGCTGTCGATAAAGGCGCGCACTTCCGTCCGGAAGGTTTGAAGATCGGGATCGAGGCGCAATTCCATCGGATCGGCTCCGGCTGACTATAGGGTGATACCCGATTTCCATGGCCTGCACTCCCCAGGGGTGCAAGCAGGGCGGGGAGCAGCATCATCCATGCGATGGTGCGGCGGCACGATTTGACAGCAGATAGTCGTCATGATGAAAATCATACATGCAAAATGCAGATAAAGAAGATGCGGGTGCGGAACGCGGCAGCCTGATATGGATTTCGGGCGCGACCGAGGGCATCGGCCTGGGCCTAGCGCGCAACGTTCCCTATGGCGATGCGCGCATCATCAATTTGTCGCGGCGGCCGCATCCCCATCATGAGAGCATCTTCCTCGACCTGGCCGATCCCGAGAGTTGGGACAATGTCGGCGCGCATTTTGCCGATAACCTTGCCAATTTTCGGGGTGCCCGCGCGATATTCATCCAGAACGCGCATATGAAGGGGATGACGGGCTTTGTCGGAGAGGTGCCGCCGGACGATTATGCCCGCGACATCACTGCGAATGTCGCTGCGCCGCTTCGGCTGGGAGAGATGTTCCTGCGCGCGGTCGGAGAGAGCGGCTTTGCCGGAGAGGCGGGGCTGGTCATGATGTCCTCTTCCTCCGCCCGCTCTCCCACCATCGGACAAAGCGTCTATTGCGCCGGCAAGGCCGCCCTGGAAATGTGGGTGCGGGTGGCGCGCCGGGAACTGGCGATGCGGGATAGACGCAGCGTCTGGGTCACGGCGGTGCGGCCCGGCTTTGTCGACACCCCCCTCACCCGGCATGTCGCGGCGATGGCCGACGACAATTATCCGATCGCTTCGCAGATGCGCAGGCAGATGGAACAGGGCATCGGCGTCATGGACATAGACACCGCGGCGCGCCAGATCTGGGCCGCGTTGCCGACGGACCAGTCGCTGCTGCTGTTCGGTGAGCAAGTGCGGCGGGAAGCCTAGAGTTTGTCCTGCCCAGGCGGGGTGGATAATTCCAGACTCGCCGGACTGAGTGATTTGGGTGGATTGCAGACATTCCCCCTCCCGCAGGCGGGAGGGGGCTAGGGGGTGGGCTGGCGCGACATCAGCGTGAATTTTCAACGGCTAAGTCAGAAGCTCGCTACGCTCGCGCCCACCCCTAACCCCTCCCGCC